>JBHEMR010000059.1:0-21146 GCA_046262495.1 Pseudonocardiaceae bacterium
CTGGTCTTGCCGATCCTGTTCGCAGGCGGAATGTGCTTGATGGATACCACCGACGGCGTCTTCATGAACGCCGCGTACGGCTGGGCCTTCGCCAAGCCGGTCCGCAAGGTGTTCTACAACATCACCATTACCGCGCTGTCGGTGGCCGTCGCGCTGATCATCGGCACCATCGAGCTGATCGGTGTCTTCGACGACCAGGCCGGCATCAACTCCGGTCCGCTCGCGGCGATCGGATCAATCCCTGTGGACTATGCGGGCTACGGCATCGTCGCGCTGTTCGTCGTCGCGTGGCTCGTCGCGTTGGCAGTCTGGCGGTTCGGCCGGATCGAGGAGAAGTGGTCAGCCAAGCTGACGCCGAGCCCCAGCACCGCGGAGTAGCCTATCTATCGCAGGTACCAGCCATCACTGCGTCACCGACTGCAGTGCGGTACGCGGATCGAGTGCCCCGAGGACCAGCCTTTTGCGAAGCCACGATGGGGACGCGGCGAACAGGGCACCCATCGCGGCGGCGCTGCCTGCGACGTCCTCGCGGCCGGTGAGGTAGGCCCAGCGGTGTCGCTCCGGCAGCGCGAAGAACACGTCGAAGAACTCCGGAACCAGGCGAGGCGGGAAGCGCAGCAGCGACTCCAGGCTGCGACGCCGCAGGGTGTGCACCGCTAGCGCGGCCGGGCTCCACACCGTCTGCCAGGCAGCGACACCGGCCGCCGCGGAACCACCACGCTGCAGCGCATCCCGCACTGCGGTGGCCACCCGAGGGGCCAACTGAAGCGACGTCGCCACGCTGTAGCCGGTAGCCGGGTGCACCAGCGGGCTCGCCGCCCCGAACGGGACCACTGGCCCGCGCCAGTCCCCAGGAGCTGGTAGCGGCCGATCCACCGGGAAGCGCACCCGCTCCTCGTCGCCCGGTGGCACCGCGATGCCGTGATGGGTTAACCGGGCGTGCAGCCGACGACGCAGCACCCCTAGTCCGAACCCTGGACGGCGGGCCAATGACGTCTCCTCGAGCAGTACCCGATCCGACATCACCGGCACCGCATAGAGGAACGTTGGCCATCCCGTCTCGCCGTGATGTGGCCGCCAATCCATGAATAAGGCAGTGCCTGGCGTCATCAGATCCCGCGCAGCGTCGGCGTCGACCAGCACACCCACCGCGGTCTGCTCTGCGGCAGTCCGGCGTGGGGAAGCTCCGAGCACCGAACGCGGCGCACCGGTTGCGTCGAGCAGGATGGCAGCCCGCCGCTGGCCGCCATCGAAGTCCACAGTGACCCCGTTCGGCTCCGGGCGGCCATCCCGCACCCGGCCCTTCACCACTTTGACCGGAGCGGCCGCGAACCCGGCGCGTAGCACTGCGTTGTCCAGCACCACATAGTCCCAGCCGAGCCGGTGCCCCATCGTGCCGATGGCGACGCCGGAGCCGCTGCCCGCCACTGCTGCGCCTGCATCGGCGGGCAGCTCTGCCCGCCAGGAGCCGTAGGTGGCCCGCCACGGCCGGTCCGGCGCAGGGTCCACCAGTTCGGTATCCAGCCCCAGCCGCGCGCAGGCCGCCGCCACCGCCCACCCCGCCGGGCCACCGCCGGCGACCAGCACATCGATCACCGATGCAGCCTACGGCTGCCCGTGAGTGGCGATGCGTGCTATAGCGCCCATCGCCACTCACGGGCACGCGCTAGCGTGCGGGATGAGCCGGATCCGGGAGCTTGCCGGCGGTGGACGCGCGGTGGAAGTGGAGCCCGAGCGACTGGCCGGGTTCCTGGACCGGTTCGCCGCTGGGCACGGCGGGGCACTGAGCACTACGGTCACGCCACAGCGGGTGGATGTAGCGGCTGGTGACGGCGCGACGGCATCGATTCTGGTGCCCTTCGCCCCGCTAGTGGCACCGACCGGGCAACGGGTCGGCCTCGCCGTGGGCGATCTACTCGACCATCTCGTGGCGGCGCGCACGATCGGGCTGTTGCTGGTTCGGTTGGGTGGATACAGCGTCGGAATAGCCCGCGCCGGCGTGGTACTCACCTCCAGCACCGGCAGCCGGCTGGTGCACGGGCGTTCCGCGGCGGGTGGGCAATCCCAGCAGCGTTTCGCCCGGCGACGGGAGGGTCAAGCGCGAGTGGCGCTACGCGCTGCGGCCGACACGGCTGCGCGGGTACTGCTGCCCCGTGCCGGAGAGCTGGATGCCGTTGTTCTCGGTGGCGATACCGCGGCACTGCGCATCCTGGCTGCCGACCCACGGTTGGCCCCGTTGTTGCAGCGCGCCGAGTCTCGGGTGCTGGACATCGCAGAGCCGCGCCGCGCAGTGCTTGACGAGGCCGCTCGAAGGGTTCGTTGCGTGGAGGTCCAGCTTGACCCGCCACCGGATTAGGGCCTGCCCCGCCGGGTCCTCGGGTTGCCACCAGCATTGGCGAAGTTGAGAGCACCCAGGGTAGGGCTGGCGTACCCGATGCCGCGGCTGGCACCCGACACCAAAGCCCCTCAGCCGCTGACGTTCCCCGTGCCCACGCCGTCCGCGGTCATGGCGGCACCGTAATCCGGGTGCAGCCGTCGGTACTATGGGGTCGTGGTCGCGACAAGCTGATGCGCTGCCGGCCCTGCGCGCCACGGCGCGTGGGGAAACTATCCCTGCCAGCGACCACCCTTGGAGTCTCCGCATCGTGATCACCGCCACTGACCTTGAGCTGCGCGCCGGCTCCCGGATTCTGCTGTCCGGAGCCACCCTGCGGGTGCAGCCCGGCGACCGGATCGGCCTGGTCGGCCGCAACGGCGCCGGCAAGACCACCACGTTGCGGGCGCTGGCCGGCCAGTGCCCTCCCTACGGGGGTCAGATTCGCCGCACCGGAGAGCTGGGCTACCTGTCGCAGGATCCCCGTGAGGGTGACCTCTCGGTCTCGGCCAGGGACCGGGTGTTGTCGGCTCGCGGGCTTGACCAGCTATTGCACGAGATGGAGAAGTCGCAGTCGGAGATGGCAGAGCTGGTCGACGGCGACGAGCAGGGCCGGGCGGTGCGCCGATACAGTCACCTCGAGGACCGGTTCTCTGCTCTGGGGGGATACGCCGCAGAAAGCGAGGCAGCGCGGATCTGCGCCAGCCTAGGTTTGCCCGACCGCGTGCTGGCCCAGCCGCTGCACACGCTGTCCGGCGGCCAGCGCCGCAGGGTGGAGCTGGCCCGGATCCTGTTCGGCGCCTCGGACGGTTCCGGCGGACGCTCGAACACCACGCTGCTACTCGATGAGCCGACCAACCACCTCGATGCCGATTCGATCACCTGGTTGCGTGATTTCCTCACAGCGCATGACGGCGGCCTTGTCGTCATCAGCCACGACACCGATCTGCTCGCCGCTGTGGTCAACAAGGTTTGGTTGCTCGACGCGATCCGTGGCGAAGCTGATGTTTACAACCTGGGTTGGCAGCGCTACCTCGATGCCCGCGCCGCGGACGAGAAGCGGCGACGCCGGGAACGCGCCAATGCGGAGAAGAAGGCCGGCGCACTGATGGCGCAGGCCGACCGGATGCGAGCCAAGGCCACCAAGGCCGTCGCCGCGCAGAACATGCAGCGGCGGGCTACCCGGCTGCTAGCCGGCGCCGAGACCGAACAACGTGCTGAGCGGGTAGCGCGAATTCGCTTCCCGCAGCCCGCCGCCTGCGGGCGGACTCCACTGACTGCCAGCGGGCTGGCCAAGTCCTATGGCTCGCTAGAGGTCTTCAGCGGGGTGGACCTCGCGGTCGACCGGGGATCCCGGGTGGTGATCCTCGGCCTCAACGGAGCCGGAAAAACCACCCTGCTTCGGTTGCTTGGCGGGATGGAGAGTCCCGATGCCGGGCAGGTCGAGGCCGGACATGGCGTGCGGGTGGGGTACTTCGCCCAGGAGCACGACACCCTGGATCTCGGTGTCACCGTGTGGCAGAACATCCGGCATGCCGCACCGGAGGCGCCGGATCAGCAGGTACGCACCCTGCTCGGTGCCTTCCTGTTCCGTGGCGAGCAACTGGACCAGCTGGCCGGCACGCTGTCTGGGGGTGAGAAAACCCGGCTGGCGCTGGCTGCCATGGTGTCCTCTGCAGCCAATGTGCTGCTGCTCGACGAGCCGACCAACAACCTTGACCCGGTTTCCCGGGAGCGCGTTCTCGACGCATTGCACCACTACGAAGGTGCAGTGGTGCTGGTGACTCACGACCCCGGAGCAGTGCAGGCGCTCGGCCCCGAGCGGGTCATCCTGCTGCCGGATGGCACCGAGGACCATTGGAGCGAGGACTACCTCGACTTGGTGCAGCTCGCCTGACGAGCACACCCTTTTGTTAACGCACAGTGGTTGATCGGCAACCGCTTGATGACCTTGCCGGGCTGTGCCCATTGCGCATTGGGCCAGCTGCAGCGACCGCTCACAGATCCACCCGGAGATCGTCTAGCGGAGATCGCTAACCTGGTCGATCATTGCCGCAAGGGCCGTGACCGGCCCATCTACCGTCGGAAGGAAGGCGTTCGAGGTGGCCGACTTGAAAAAGGGCAGCCGGATCACCGGCGTGGCCCGGGACAAGCTCGCATCGGAGCTGAAGAAGAAGTACGAGAAGGGCGCCAGCATTCGGGCACTCGCGGAGTCGACCGGGAGGTCGTACGGCTTCGTTCACCGGGTGCTCTCGGAGTCCGGTGTCACGCTGCGTGGTCGCGGCGGCGCCACCCGCACGAAGAAGAAGTAGACCCACTAAGCGTCATCGTTGCCCGAGGGATGTTGCGCAGGGCGCCGAAAGCCGGTCGACCAGCACGGGGACGGTTCAGTGCGTCGGACTGTACCCAGGTGAAGCGCGATGGTCAGCGCGGCGAGCGCCGCTGTGGGTGGACTGCTGTGGTGGTGGACTTTGGGGCTATGAGCGGCGCGCAGTGGCAACAACGTACCGGCTGGTGACGCGGAACCGGGTGGGTCCCCGTTCCCGTTGTCAAGGATCTCCAGCATCCGGTGACGCAACGCATCAGCCTGTCCCCACTTCCCGAGTACGGCGAGGCCGGCCACGGCGAGCGGATGATTTCGGGGCTCCTGATCGAGGTACTTCGGCGCCGAAGGCGCCGTGAAAGTCAGATCGTGTTCCTCAAGCGAGACGCAAAACCCCCGCGCTGCGAACAACCGCACGGGTGGCCGGCGGAAGCTGCTCAGCTGTGGTCTCGTAGTGGCCGACACTCAGTCAATTGACGGCGCGGCGTTATTCGCGAGGCCCTAATCGGCATTTTCGCCGCCGTTTATCGTCGGAGGGTACGGGAACAACGGGTTGCTTACAACGTTGCAGGGTAGGCGACAACTGGTTCGCGCGGCAGCGGAGGACGGTTCATGGACAACTCGTGGAGTCTGCTGAACAGCTCTATGCGCCAGGGCAACGTACCCCGCGCCCTCGCGCCGGGCACGTTGCGCCGGATCATCAAGTTCGCTAAGCCGCACCGCACGTCACTGCTGATCTTCCTCACGTTGAGCACGGTCTCCGCGGTCCTCGCAGTCGCAACTCCAGTGCTCGCCGGACGGGTCGTCGACGCGATCGTTACGCACGCGGGTGCGGCGTTGGTCGTCGGACTGGCCGTGCTGATCGCGGTCCTGACCGTGATCGACTCGGGGATCGGTCTGGCGTCGCGCTGGCAGTCCTCAAGGATCGGTGAGGGGCTGATCCTGGACCTGCGCCGCGCGGTGTTCGAGCACGTGCAGCGAATGCCGGTGGCGTTCTTCACTCGCACCCGCACCGGGGCGCTGGTCAGCAGGCTCAACAACGACGTGATAGGTGCACAGACCGCGCTGACCTCCACGCTATCTGGAGTGCTCACCAACGCGATCCAGCTGGTGCTCACGCTGGGGGTGATGCTGACCCTATCGTGGCAGGTCACCATGCTGGCGTTGGTGTTGCTGCCGACCTTCGTCATACCGGCGCGGGGGATGGGTGCGCGGATGGCCGAGCTGCGGCGGGAGGCGTCGACGCACAACGCTGCGATGACCACTCAGATGACCGAGCGGTTCTCCGCTCCGGGCGCCACGTTGGTCAAGCTCTTCGGACGGCCGGAGACCGAGGCGGCTGAATTCGGCTACCGAGCCGCCCAGGTACGCGATATCGGTGTCCGCAGCGCGATGTCGGCGCGGCTTTTTCTCACTGCGCTGACGACGGTCTCCGGGCTGGCACAAGCCCTGGTGTACGGGCTCGGTGGCTGGCTGGCGCTCCGCGGCGACATCGCACCAGGGACTGTGGTCAGCCTCGCGTTGCTCCTCACCCGGCTCTACTCGCCGCTGACCGCGCTGGCCAACGCCCGGGTCGACGTGATGACCGCGTTGGTCGCCTTCGAGCGGGTTTTCGAGGTGCTCGACGTCCGCCCGATGATCACTGAACGACCGGATGCCCGGGCGGTGCCGGTCGGTGCGGTGTCGGTGGAGTTCAACGATGTGCACTTTTCCTACCCGTCGGCAGATCAGGTGTCGCTGGCCTCGTTGGAGGAGGTGGCGACGTTGGACGCGCGGGGTGGCGCCGAGGTGCTTCACGGAGTGAATTTTCGCGCCGAACCGGGACAGCTGGTGGCGTTGGTCGGGTCCTCAGGCGCGGGCAAATCCACCATCGCGTCGTTGGTGCCTCGGCTCTACGACGTCGACGCCGGGGCGATCCGACTCAACGGGGTGGACGTCCGCGACCTGTCGTTCGCCGCACTGCGGGACACGGTGGGCGTAGTGACCCAGGACGGGCATCTGTTCCACGACACCATCGCGGGCAACCTGCGCTTCGCGGCACCCGATGCGCCAGATGAGGAGCTGTGGGAAGCGCTTCGGGGAGCCCGGCTGGAGCAGCTGGTGCGGTCGCTGCCCGACGGGTTGGACACCGTGGTGGGCGACCGTGGGTATCGACTGTCCGGTGGGGAGCGGCAGCGGCTGACCATCGCCCGATTACTGCTGGCCCGACCGCGAGTGGTGATCCTCGACGAGGCCACCGCGCATCTGGACTCGGAGTCTGAGGCGGCAGTGCAGGCCGCGCTCGCCGAGGCGCTGCACGGGCGCACCGCGCTGGTCATCGCGCACCGACTGTCCACCATTCGCGCCGCCGATCAAATCCTGGCGATCGAGAACGGCCTGATTGTCGAGCGCGGCACGCACGAGGAGCTGCTGGCAGCCGGCGGGCGCTACGCGCAGCTACACCACACCCAGTTCGCCGTCGTATGACCGTCGCAGCTACTTATTTACGCATCGCGTAACGCTGCGGGCCTAGGAACAACTGGGTAGCGTGGGCTCGGCTCGTCGATTCTCGGAGGTGAATGTGACTCGAGAGGCAACGCTGCCCTGGGCATCACCGGCGGTGGCACCGCCGACGGTGCTGCGCAGTCGGGCGGAGGCCGAAGTGTACGTCGCGTCGGTGTGTTTCAAGCACGGACCGCCCAAACTGCTCGGCGCCGAGCTCGAGTGGGTGGTGCAGCATTCCGGCAATCCCCATCGCCCGTTGCAGGCCAGGCACCTCGCCGACGCGCTCGGCGCGTACGTACCGAATTCTCTTGTTCCCGACAGCCCCCAGCCCCCTCTGCCACACGGCTCCACCGTCACGGTCGAACCCGGTGGTCAGCTCGAGATCTCCAGCCCGCCCTGTGCCTCGCTGAGCGAGCTCATCGCCACCGTAGAAGGCGATACCGCCGCACTGACCGATCTGCTCGATCCCGCGGGTTTGGTCCTCACTGGTTTGGGCTCCGACCCGCATCGCCCGTCCCGCCGGCTGGTCGACATTCCGCGCTACGCCGCCATGGAGACTGTCTTCGACCGGATAGGTCCGATGGGCCGGGCGATGATGTGTTCCACCGCCGCGGTGCAGGTGTGCCTGGACGCGGGCACCTCTGCCGAGGTGGCGCAGCGCTGGGCCGCACTACACGATCTCGGGCCCGTGCTGCTGGCGGCATTCGCCAATTCTCCGTGGCTGGCTGGTCGGTGCACCGGGTGGGCGTCGTCCCGGATGCAGGCGTGGTTCGCGCTGGACCCAGCCCGCACCCGGCCCAGCCGGGTGCCTTGCGGCCCGGCGCTGGGCTGGGATCCCGCGGTGGATTGGGCCCGCCGCGCGCTGGACACCCCGGTGCTGTGCCAGCGCCGTCCCTGGGGCAAATGGCACGTGCCAACCGGAGGCACCTTTGCCGACTGGCTGTCCGGGGCGCTACCCGGGCGCCCCAGCACCGCTGATCTGGACTATCACCTGACCACGTTGTTCCCGCCGGTCCGTCCACAGGGCTACCTCGAGGTCCGCTATCTCGACACCCAGCCAATGGGGCAGTGGCTGGTACCGGTGGCCGTCATCGCCGCCCTACTCGCCGATCCCGCGGTTACCGCAACCGCTCGGGACGCCTGCGCGCCCACCGTCGGGCGGTGGTTATCGGCTGCCCGACGTGGCCTGCGTGACGACACTCTGGCCGCGGCTGCAAGCGCGGTATTCGAGTTGGCTTGCCAAGCCCTGCCCGCGCTTGACGCGCCAGCCGACGTGCAGTTGCTCGTGGAGGAGATCACCGAACACCGAGTCCGGCGCCGTCGCTGCCCAGCAGACGATCTCGCCAGTGCCATGGCCGGCTCGACCGGACTCAACGGAGGACATCTGCTGTGACCATGCTGACCACCGAGCGGGGCAACGCCGCCCTGCGCGACCATCTCGCCGCTGAGCTTGCGCGCACCCGCGCCCGCAGCGCCGCGCTGACCGATGCGATCGATGACGGCGAGTTAGTCTGCCAACACTCCCGCATCATGTCGCCGCTGATCTGGGATTTCGCTCATATCGGTAACCAGGAGGAACTCTGGTTGGTTCGGGACGTGGGCGGCCGCGACCCGGTCCGGGCCGACATCGACCAGCTCTACGACGCGTTCAAGCACCCCCGACCCAACCGGCCCGCGCTGCCGTTGCTCGACCCCACTGAGACCCGACAATACCTCAGCGAGGTCCGTAGCAAGGTGCTCGACGTACTGGACCGCGCCCCGCTGGAGGGGCGCAGGCTGGTGGAGCACGGATTCGCCTTCGGGATGATCGTGCAGCACGAACAGCAGCACGACGAGACGATGCTGGCTACTCACCAGCTTCGGGCCGGTCCGGCTGCCTTGCACGCCCCACCACCCCAGCCGCAGCGCTCCCTGAACCTTCCCGACGAGGTGCTGGTACCCGCCGGGGAGTTCACCATGGGTACATCCACCGAACCGTGGGCGCTGGACAATGAGCGCCCCGCGCACCGCGCCTGCACCAGTGCGTACTGGTTGGACACCGTTCCAGTGACCAATGGCCAGTACCAGCTATTCCTGGCTGATGGTGGCTACGACGACCCGCGGTGGTGGAGTGAGCAGGGCTGGGCGCACCGGTGCGAGGCGGGCCTGGTTGGTCCACAGTTCTGGTTCCGCGACAGCGGGTCGTGGTGGCGCAACCGGTTCAGCGTCATCGAGCCGGTACCCGCCGACGAGCCCGTCGTGCACGTCTGCTTCTTCGAGGCCCAGGCCTATGCGGCCTGGGCCGGCAAGCGGCTGCCCACCGAAGTGGAGTGGGAGAAGGCCGCCCGGTTCGATCCGGCCACCGGCCGGTCCCGCCGCTTTCCCTGGGGTGACGTGGATCCCACCCCGGCGCACGCCAACCTGGGACAACGACACTTGCAGCCCGCTCCCGCGGGCAGTTACCCGGCCGGCGCCTCTCCACTGGGCGTATACCAGCTGATGGGTGACGTGTGGGAGTGGACGTCTTCCGAGTTCTCCAGATACCCGGGCTTCGCCCCATTCCCGTATCGGGAGTACTCCGAGGTGTTCTTCGGCGGGGACTACCGGATGCTGCGCGGCGGCTCCTTCGGCACCGACGCAGCGGCCTGCCGGGGGACCTTCCGCAACTGGGATCACCCGGTGCGACGGCAGATCTTCACCGGTTTCCGTTGTGCCCGGGACGCCGACTCGGGGGACCTGACCTGACGTGTGTCGACACCTGGCCTACCTCGGGCCGCCGCACGACCTCGCCACGTTGCTGCTGGCCCCGCCGCACTCGCTGCTGCGGCAGAGCTACGCGCCGGCCGACATGCGTGGCGGCGGCACAATCAATGCCGACGGCTTCGGCGCAGGCTGGTACCCCGACGGTGCCATCACGCCGATCCGGTACCGGCGGGCTGTCCCGTTGTGGACCGACGCGACGTTCGCCGCGCTGGCCACCGAGGTGCGCAGCGGTGCGGTGCTGGCCGCGGTGCGTTCGGCCACTGTGGGGATGCCCATAGTGGACACCGCTTGCGCCCCCTTCGGCGCCGACCGGTGGCTGTTCAGCCACAACGGCAAGATCACAGGGTGGCCGGACAGCGTGGCCACACTGGCCCGCCGTCTACCGGTGACCGACCTGCTCACGCTCGACGCACCCACGGACTCCGCGCTGCTGTGGGCGCTGGTCCGCAGCCGGCTGACGGCCGGTGACTCGCTGGGCTGTGCGGTAGGCACTGTCACTGCCCACGTGCTTGGCTGCGCCCCGAGTTCGCGGCTGAACCTGCTGATCACCGACGGCGTCACGCTCGCCGCGACCACGGTGCACCACGCGCTGGCGGTGCGAGTCGGCAACGGGGCAGTGCTGGTCTGCTCCGAGCCCACCGACGATTCCTCCGACTGGCAACCGGTCCCGGACCGTCATCTGCTCACCGCGACATCGTCCGCTGTGGATGTCGTTCCCATCCCTGCGAGTCCTACCGATATGGCCCATGCCGCCCCGACCCCTACCGAGGAGCCATGACCACACCCGTGCTCGAGATCCACCTGTCCGACTCCGATGCCGCTGACGCGCTGCATCACGATGTACGGGTCGGGCTGTCAGCCGATCCCAAATGGTTGCCATCCAAATGGTTCTACGACGCCCGCGGCAGCGAGCTGTTCGAGGAGATCACCGTGTTGCCCGAGTACTACCCGACCCGTACCGAACGGGAACTGTTGCGGCGCAGTGTGAGTCAAATCGCGGCGCGGGCGGCCGTGGACACCCTCGTCGAACTCGGTTCGGGTTCCTCGGAGAAGACCCGGTTGCTCCTCGACGCACTTGCCGCGACCGGGTCGCTACAGCGTTACGTGCCGTTGGACGTCTCGGAGTCGGCATTGCGCGGCGCGATGGCGGCGGTGGCGCGGGAGTACCCGGCGCTCGCGGTGCACGGCGTGGTGGGCGACTTCACCGAGCACCTGGAGCTGCTGCCGGCCAGCCAAGGTGGGCGCCGGCTGGTCGCTTTCCTCGGCGGCACAATCGGCAATCTGCTGCCGGTCGAGCGGGCCAGCTTCTTCGCTGCACTACGCGCCGCTCTGGACCCCGGTGAGCTGGTGCTTTTGGGCGCCGGATTGGTCACCGACCCGGCAGTGATGGTGCCCGCGTATGACGATGCCGCTGGCGCGACCGCCGCGTTCAACCGCAACGTGTTGCGCGTACTCAATCGGGAGCTCGGAGGGGACTTCGACGTCGATGCATTTGACCACGTCGCGGCGTGGAACGCCCCCCATGGGCGGATCGAGATGCAGCTGCGGGCGCGCCATGCGATGACCGTACGGTTGCCCGCAGTCGGCATGACGGTGCACTTCGCCGAGGGTGAGCAGATGCGCACAGAAATCTCCACCAAGTTCCAGCGTACCCAACTCGAAGCCGAGCTAGCTGAAGCCGGTTTCGCGGACCAGACGTGCTGGACCGACTGCAACGACCGGTTCGCCCTCGTTCTCGCCGAGGCGGCCTAACATCTACCCCCCACTATGGGAAGCCGCATCACTGAACTTGGAATGATTATCAGTTTCGTTTACGCTCACCGTCAGTTGCGCCTATGTGGGTGACACAACGTGCGAGTGAGGAGGCGGAACGTGAGGGGAGCTGGAGTATGGCGTCGGGTCTTGCCGGTTGGCGCAGTCGCCGCGGTGGCGGTCACGCTCGCCGGTCTGTTGGCAAGTTGTGCCACCGCGCCACCCACCGGTAGCGGGCCCACGGGTCAGTCGAGCGCCAACACGAAGATCGCGGTGGTGGCGGCAGAAAATGTCTGGGGCAGCATCGCCACGCAGCTGGGTGGCGAGCACGTCGCCGTGCGCAGCATCGTCGCGAGTCCGGATGCCGACCCGCACGACTATGAGCCGACCCCGGCCGACGGGCGAGCCCTGGCGACCGCCCAGTACGTGATCGAGAACGGGGTCGGTTACGACCCGTGGGTCGCCAAGCTGATCAGCGCGAATCCGGCGCCGGCGCGGTCGGTATTGACGGTAGGGGATCTAGTGGGGGTCAAGGAGGGCGACAACCCGCATCGTTGGTTCTCCCCAAATGATGTACACCGGGTAATCGAGCGGATCGTGGCTGACTACAAGCAGATCGACCCGGCCGACGCAGGCTATTTCGATCAGCAGAAGCAGGCCTACGAGACGCAGGGTCTGGCCCGCTATAACCAACTCATCGCCGACATCAAGGGCACGTACGGTGGAACTCCGATCGGCGCCTCGGAATCAATCGTGACGCCGTTGGCTGAGGATTTGGGTTTGACAGTGGCGACCCCGAAGTCATTTCTGGACGCGGTAAGCGAAGGCACGGATCCGACCCCGGCTGACAAGATCGCGGTGGATCAGCAGATCAAGAACAAGAAGATTAAGGTTTTCGTCTTCAACAGCCAGAACTCGACCCCGGACGTGGCGGCTCTGGTGACCGCGGCGAAGCGCCAGGGCATCCCGGTGGCAACAGTCACCGAAACACTCGTTCCGGCCACCGCCAGCTTCCAGGACTGGCAGATCGCCCAGCTCCAAGACCTCGAGCAGGCACTGTCGAAGGCAGCCGCCCGATGACTACCCACTCACTCAATTCCGACGTGGAACGACAGCCCAGCAACACCGGCCCACCGCGGACGGAAGAGCAACGGCCGATCAGACCGGTGATCACTCTGCGGAATGCGGCAGTCGAGCGAGGCGGCCACCGGTTGTGGAGCGGGCTCGATCTGACGGTTGCCGCCGGAGAGTTCGTTGCGGTGTTGGGACCCAACGGGGTCGGCAAGTCCACCCTCGTCCAGATCATTCTGGGAGCGCTCCCGCTCGCCGAGGGCGAGGTGCGGGTGCTGGGCGGCGCCGCTGGACGGGCCAACGAGCGGATTGGATATTTGCCCCAACGCCGTAGCTTCGACCCATCTCTGCGGGTGCGGGGCCGCGACATCGTGCGGCTGGGCTTGGACGGGCATCGGTGGGGCCTTCCGCTGCCGCCTTGGTGGCCGTGGCCAGGCGGCACGGCGCGGCGCGCAGCCACCTCGCGGGTGGAGGAGGTCATCAACCTCGTCGGTGCCGGCGGGTACGCCGATCGCCCGGTCGGAGAGCTCTCCGGGGGCGAACAGCAACGCCTATTGATCGCCCAGGCGCTGGCGCCCGCTCCCGATTTACTGCTGCTCGACGAGCCACTGGATAGCCTTGACCTGCCAAATCAGGCCGCCGTCGCCGCCCTGATCGCCGGGATCAGCCGTGCCCAACGGGTGGCAGTGATCATGGTGGCACACGACGTCAACCCGATCTTGTCCCATCTCGATACCGTGATCTATCTCGCTCCAGGCGGTTCGAAGATCGGCTCGCCCCGTGAGGTGATCACCGGTCCTACGCTCACCCAGCTGTTCGGCACTCCGATAGAGGTGCTCACCGCCTCCGACGGCCGGTTGGTGGTCATCGGCCACCCCGCACGGTGCGAGGGTCACGCCGGGCAAGAGCCGTGACCCTCGCCGCGGGTCCGAGCTGGAATCCGATCATCGATCTGCAGCAGATGTGGTCGTTTTCGTTCATGGTTAACGCCTTTCGCGCCGGCACTATCGTCGCGGTGCTGGCCGGGGTGATGGGCTGGTTCATGGTGTTGCGTCGGCAGAGCTTCGCCGGCCATACCCTGTCGTTGATCGGCTTTCCTGGCGCAGCTGGCGCGGTCCTAGTCGGTGTCGCTGCCAGCTACGGCTACTTCGCGTTCTGCCTGGCTGGCGCCCTCGTCATCGCAGCACTGCCCCGCGCCGGACCTGGTGGCTACTCCGAGGAGTCGGCGGTCACCGGCACTGTCCAGTCTTTCGCCTTGGCGTGCGGGTTTCTGTTCGTCGCCCTCTACAAGGGATTTCTCAACGGCATCAATGCGCTGCTGTTCGGCAACTTCCTGGGCATCAGCGCCGGTCAGGTGACCCTCCTGGGCGTCGTCGCCGCTTTGTCGCTTGCCGTGCTGGCAGTGATCGGTCGCCCACTGGCCTTCGCCTCGATCGATCCCGACGTGGCGACTGCCCGCAACGTCCCGGTGCGTGCCCTGTCGGTGGCATTTCTGGTGCTCCTCGGTGCCGCGACGGCCGAAGCCAGCCAGATCACCGGAACCCTGCTGGTGTTCGCCTTGCTGGTGATGCCAGCGGCGACCGCGCAGGCATTGACCGCGCGACCTGGCCGCGCTCTGGCTCTGACAGTTACGATCGGGCTGCTCGTCACATGGCTCGGGCTGAGCGTGGCGTACTACACCCCATTCCCGGTCGGGTTCTTCGTGACCAGCTTCGCCTTCGCCGGCTACGTGGCCGCCCAGGTGGTCCGCCATACACAGCCCCGGTGGCGGACCGGCGGCGCCGAAGCGAGCCCGACGCTGACCGGGGTCGCGCGATGACCTGGCCGTCGTTCCTGCTCGACGCCCTGCTCGCCGGTACCGCTATCGCCGCAGCCGCCGGACTGGTGGGCTACTTCGTGGTGCTGCGGGCCCAGGTCTTCACCGGCGACGCGCTGAGCCATGTGGCGTTCACGGGTGCCCTGGCGGCGCTGGCACTGGGCGTCGACGAGCGGTTCGGACTGTTCGCAGCGACCATAGGCGTGGGCGTCGCCCTCGGCGCCCTCGGCGGACGAGGACGCGCCAACGACGTCGTGATCGGCAATGTGTTCGCCTGGATTCTCGGCCTTGGCGTGTTCTTCCTGACCCTGTACACCACCAACAACAGCGCCAGCAACGGCAATGCCGGTGTCAACGTCCTGTTCGGCTCGATCTTCGGCTTGAACCGCTCCGAGGCGGTCACCGCGGTCATCGTCGCCGCATTCATCGCCGCCGGCGTGGTCATCATTGCTCGACCGCTGCTGTTCGCCAGCATCGACAATGCCGTTGCCGCCGCCCGAGGCATTCCGGTCCGCATGCTCGGCTATGTCTTTCTCGCCTTGGTTGGCGCCGCCGCCGCCGAGGCGAGCCAAGCCGTCGGTGCGCTGCTGCTGCTCGGGCTGCTCGCCGCACCCGCCGGGACAGCTCAACGCCTCAGCATCCGGCCGTACTCAGCGCTGCTCATCTCCGCCGGCCTAGCGGTAGGGGAGATGTGGGCAGGCCTCGCCCTCAGCTACACAGTCCCGGCGCTGCCACCGAGTTTCGCCATCCTCGCCGTAGCCACCGGCGGCTATGCTCTTGCGCTGCTGCGTACCCGCCACACTGCCACGGTGGCAAAACCGATGCTGATGAAAGCATCCTAGAACACGTTGACACTGCGTTGATATCAACGGGCGCATCGACTCGCCGCTCGAAGCTGGTTTGAGCGCAACCGAGCGGCTTGCGGACCGCAGCGCACAGCCTCACCGCTTTCGCAGTCGCGATATCGCGGTCGCCAGCCCCGCCATCCCGGCGCCGGCCAGTAAACTCGAGCTCAGCCGGGCATGGTGGGAGAACCACAGCTGCAGGCTGCGCCCGTAAGCCTGAGCGTCGAATATCCCGTGCGCGCCGTGGTCGTGTCCGTCCGCGCTGTCGACGGGTTTCCACAGGTTGTGCGGTCGGTCCGGGTCAGCCTTTTCTCCGGTCTGCTGTGACTGGCAGCCGGTTTTGGCCAGATAGCGGTCCAGCAGCGCTGGGGCGATCTTCTGGCCGAGCAGGGTCCCCACGGTGCTCGCACCCACCCAGTACTGCTTGCGTCGTGGGTGGTCGGCCGCGAACACGATGCCACGTGCGGCTACCTCCGGCTGGTATATCGGTGGCACCGGCTGCGGGTGGTTGGGCAGCCGGGAGAGCACCCACGAGAACTGCGGAGTGTTAACCGCCGGCATCTGAACGACCGTGACCGCGATGTTGCTGCCCTCGTGCATCAGCTCGGTGCGCAGCGATTCAGTGAACCCGTTGATGGCGTGCTTCGCGCCGCAATAAGCGGACTGCAACGGGATGCTGCGCGCCCCCAACGCGGAACCGACCTGAACGATGGTGCCCCGGCCGCGTGGTCGCATCCGGGCCAGCGCAACCATGGTGCCATAGACGAAACCCAAGTAGCTGACCTCGGTGACCCGGCGGAACTCCTCGGGCTTGACCTGGTGGAAGGGGGCAAACACCGACGTGAAAGCTACGTTGATCCACACATCGATCGGACCGAAGCTGTCCTCGACCTGCCTGGCTGCGGCATCGACCTGGTCATAGTCCGCGACGTCGGTGGGAATGGCCAACGCGGTGCCGCCAGCGTTCTCCACATCCTTGGCCGCGCCGTCCAGGCCGGCCTGCCCGCGTGCCAACAGCGCCACCTGGGCCCCTCGGGCGCCGAACCGCCGCGCGGTCGCGCGGGCGATCCCCGCGCTCGCCCCAGTGATCACAACAACCTGACCATGAGTCATCCCTGGACCTCAGCTTCCCGTCGACCGACGCTTCTGCTCCAGGGATGCCCACCGGCAGGCAACCGCACGCGTGATCCTCTTCACGTGTTCGCGGCGCCGAGCTCAGGCAAACGCAATCATGCTCCGCTAGGCGCGGCGGGCCATGTCGCGTAATACATATTGCAGGATGCCGCCGTTTCGGTAGTACTCGGCTTCACCGGGGGTGTCGATGCGCAGTACGGCGTCGAAGTCAACGGGATCGGCCCCTTCCCGGGTGGCTTTGATATGCACCGTTGCTGGGATGCAGCCGTTGTTGAGGGCGGTGACGCCGGAGAGGTCGAAGGTTTCGGTGCCGTCGAGACCCAGCGACGAGGCGGATTCGCCTGCCGGGAACTGCAATGGGAGCACACCCATTCCGATCAGGTTGGAGCGGTGAATGCGCTCGAAGGACTCGGCCAACACCGCCTGCACGCCGAGCAGTCGGGTGCCCTTGGCCGCCCAGTCTCGCGAGGAACCCGAGCCGTATTCCTTGCCCCCGACGATCAGCAGCGGGATCCCCTTAGCGGCGTAATGTTGAGCCGCGTCGTATATGGAAACCGGCTGGTCACCGTTGGATTCCGTGGTGAAGTCGCGGGTGTAGCCGCCGCTGCTGTTGTTGAGCAGTAAGTTGCGCAGCCGGATGTTGGCAAAGGTACCGCGGATCATTACCTCGTGATTGCCCCGGCGGGATCCATAGGAGTTGAAGTTCTTACGCTCCACACCTCGCTCGGCGAGGTAGCGACCGGCCGGGGAATCCGCCGTGATCGTCCCGGCAGGTGAGATGTGGTCAGTGGTCACCGAGTCTCCGAGCAGCACCAACACCCGTGCAGCCGAAATGTCGCGCACCGGTGGCGCTTGGGCGGTCATTCCCTCGAAATATGGGGGCTTTCGGACGTAGGTCGACTCCGAATCCCAGGTGAAGGTCTCGCCCTCCGGCGTGGGGAGTGACTGCCAGCGAGCATCGCCGGCGAAGACGTCAGCGTAGTCCTTGGCGAACATCTCCTGGCTGATCGTTGACTCGATCACCTTCTGGATTTCCTTCGGCGCGGGCCAGATATCTGTGAGATAGACCGGGTGGCCGTCGCGGTCGTGCCCCAGCGGGTCGCTAGCGAAGTCGATATCCATCGTTCCAGCCAGCGCATAGGCGATCACCAAGGGCGGTGAGGCTAGATAGTTCATCGTGACGTCCGGGTTGATCCGGCCCTCGAAGTTGCGGTTACCGGACAGCACACTAACCACCGCTAAGTCGGCGTCATGAACGGCTTGGGAGACCTCTTCGGGAAGCGGGCCGGAATTGCCGATGCAGGTGGTGCAGCCGTAGCCGACCAGATGGTAGCCAAGCTTTTCCAGGTACGGCCACAGACCAGCTTTCTCGTAGTAATCCGTGACCACCTGGGAGCCCGGCGCCATCGACGTCTTCACCCATGGCTTGACGCTCAGGCCTCGTTCGACGGCGTTGCGGGCCAGTAGCGCAGCCCCGATCATCACCGATGGGTTTGATGTGTTGGTGCACGAGGTGATCGAAGCGATCACCACTGCGCCGTGGTCGATCTCGTAGCTAGCGCCCTCGGCGGGTCGCACTGACGTCGGGGAGCTGGCCCGGCCCGACGCGTTGACGGCGGACGAAATCGTCTGGTAGGGCGCACCGGCGCCGTTGCCGCTGCGCATCGCAGGTGCGTCGCTGGCCGGAAAGGATTGGACCCCGGCCTGGTCGACCGTGGAATCCGTGGCGCACGTGTAGCCGACGAGCGCGCGGCGAAACGCCACCTTGGCCTCCGACAGTGAGATCCGGTCCTGCGGACGCTTGGGCCCGGCGATTGAGGGGACCACCGTGGACAGATCCAGCTCGAGGTACTCGGAGTAGGTGGCCTCCCGGTGCGGGTCATGCCAGAGGCCCTGTTCCTTGGCGTAGGCCTCGACCAACGCGAGCTGCTCGGCGGGGCGTCCGGTCAGCGCCAGGTAGCGGACGGTCTCCTCATCAATCGGGAAAATCGCGCAGGTAGAGCCGAACTCGGGGCTCATGTTGCCGATGGTGGCGCGGTTGGCCAGCGGCACGGCAGCCACGCCCTCACCGTAGAACTCGACGAACTTCCCGACCACGCCGTGTCGGCGAAGCATCTCGGTCAGGGTGAGCACCACATCGGTAGCGGTTGCCCCCGGCGGGATGGATCCGGTGAGCTTGCAGCCGATCACCTGCGGGATGAGCATCGACACCGGCTGGCCGAGCATCGCCGCCTCGGCCTCGATTCCGCCCACGCCCCACCCCAGCACGCCGAGCCCGTTGACCATCGTGGTGTGGCTGTCGGTACCCACCACGGTGTCTGGATATGCCTGGCCGTTGCGGATCATCACGGTGCGGGCCAGATGCTCGAGGTTGACTTGGTGCACGATCCCGGTCCCCGGCGGGACCACTTTCAACTCGTCGAAGGCACCCTGACCCCAGCGCAGGAACTGGTAGCGCTCCCAGTTTCGCTGGTACTCCAGGTCAACATTGCGCTCGAAAGCGTCCGGACGGCCGAACACGTCGGCGATCACGGAGTGATCGATGACCAGCTCGGCCGGCGCCAGCGGATTGACCGCGTGCGGATCGCCGCCCAGCGCTGTCACCGCCTCGCGCATCGTGGCCAGATCGACCAGGCAGGGCACTCCAGTGAAATCTTGCATAATGACCCGAGCCGGGGTGAACTGGATCTCAGTGGACGACTGCGCTTGCGCGTCCCAACCAGCGAGCGCCGCGATGTGTTCGGCCGTGACATGCGCACCAACAGCGCCTGATTCCCACCGCAGCACGTTCTCCAGCAGCACCTTCAAGCTGTATGGCAGGGCGCGCCACTGGGTGCCGAGGCGCCGGTCGAGCGCGGCCAACCGGAACACCTCATAGTGGGCGGATCCGACGGACAGAGTGCCGCGGGTGCCGAAGCTGTCGGCGCTGGCTGCTGCGTGGGTCACTGACACCTCCTCGGGAGTGGGCTAGGCCGGTGCCCTCCACTGTGACTCTACGTCTGGGCATCGGCCGGCGTGATCAGTGGGCGCGGCCTTAACGATCAGGTGAAGTGAACGAATCATCGTGTTAACACGTCCTACCCTGGGTCTCTTGCGTAACGAGAACACCCCGGAGGTGGCAACCATGCGGGTGCCTTTGACCGTCGCCGACTTTCTGGCCCGCGGCGAGACGGCGTTCGCTCAGTCGATCGCGGTAGTCGACGATCCCGGGCAACCGGCTGCACCGGTGCCCACGTTGACCTTTCGGGAGCTGGGCAGCAGGGTCCGCGCCTGGCAGGCCGGTCTGGACGCGCTCGGGGTGGGTCCAGGGCAGCGGGTGGCCGTGGTCAGCCACAACTCGACGCGGCTGCTCGAGCTACTGCATGCGGTCCCGGCCAGCGGCCGCATCTGCGTGCCGGTGAACTTCCGGCTGCGCGCCGACGAGGTGGACTACATCGTTTCGCACAGCGGCTCTTCGATACTGCTGGTCGACCCGGAACTCGACGACGCCCTCAACGGGATCGCGGTCCCGCACCGTTTCGTGCTCGGCCATGAGACCGACGAGCAGGTGATGCGCTTTGACACCGAGCCGCGCCCGTGGGCCGAGCCGGATGAGGATGCCACCGCGACGATCAACTACACCTCGGGTACCACGGCGCGACCCAAGGGAGTTCAGCTGACCCACCGCAACATCTGGATCAACGCGGTCACCTTCGCCATGCACACGCGCGTCTGGGAACGTGACGTCTACCTGCATACCTTGCCAATGTTCCACTGCAACGGCTGGGGCATGCCCTTCGGGCTCGTCGGGTTAGGAGCCAAGCAGATCGTGCAACGCAGGGTGGATGGCGCCGAAATCCTGCGGCGGATCGACCAGCACAGCGTGACGCTGATGTGTGGCGCACCCGCGGTGTGGAACGCGGTGCTCGACGCCGCGACGAGCTGGGATGGCGAGATTCCGGGACGAGGGCGGGTGCGGTTGGTCTGCGCGGGTGCGCCACCGCCCACCAGGCTGATCCAACGGGTCGGCGAGGAACTCGGTTGGGAGTTCATGCAGCTCTACGGGCTGTCTGAGACCGCACCATTGTTGACCTTCAACCGCGGTGGACCGGCCGACGAGGGACTGCCCGCCGCTGATCGCGCCCGCCGGCTGTCCCGGGCCGGCGCCCCTGCGCTGGGCGTGCAACTGCGCACCTCCGAGTCCGGAGAGGTATTGGCCCGCTCCAACGTCGTGATGGCCGGCTACTGGGACAGCCCGCAGGCCAGCAGCGAAGTGCTCGTGGACGGGTGGTTTCACACCGGCGATGGCGGGTTGGTCGATGATCAGGGCTACTTGTCCATCATCGACCGGAAAAAGGATGTGATCATCACCGGCGGTGAGAACGTCTCGTCCATCGAAGTGGAGGACTGCCTGTTCAGCCACCCGGCAGTGGCCGAGGTCGCGGTGATCGGCGCACCGTCGGAGCGATGGGGTGAGACCGTCAAAGCGCTGGTCGTCATGGCTGCGGGGCAGCAGGTTACCGAGCAGGAGCTGATCGCCTACTGCAAGGAACGGCTGGCCGGCTTTAAGGCACCGACGTCGGTGGAGTTTCGCGAGGCTATTCCGCGTACCGCCACCGGCAAGAT
>JBHEMR010000060.1:0-32765 GCA_046262495.1 Pseudonocardiaceae bacterium
GCGCTTCCTTCGCGTGCAGCTCGGCCATCCGCCAGTTATTGAGGAACTTGCCCCCCCGCATGGTGTCGCGAAAATGGACCTGCCAACTGTCCCGTGGGTTCGCGTTGCCCATCGATGCCGCGATCCCTCCCTCGGCCATCACGGTGTGTGCTTTGCCGAACAAGGATTTGCAGACAACGGCGGTGCGCTTGCCCAACTCGCGGGCCTCGATCGCGGCGCGCAGCCCAGCGCCGCCCGCGCCGATCACGACGACGTCATAGTCGTGCCGCTCGATCTCGCTCATAGGTAGGTGTTCTCTCGTCTAGTTAACAGGCCCAGGTTGACGGGCCCAGGTTGACGGGCCCAGTCAGTTGAACAGGCGTAGGTCGGCTACCCAGCCCGCCGAGACAGCCATGATGTAAAAGTCCGTGAGCATCACCGTGATCAGCGACGCCCAGGCGTACCGCATGTGGCGTCCGTTGAGCTTGGACAGCTTCGTCCACAACCAGTACCGCACGGGATGCTGGGAGAAGTGCTTGAGCCGCCCTCCGAAAATGTGCCGGCATGCGTGACATGACAGTGAGTACAGCCACAGCATTGTGACGTTGACCAGCAGGATCAGCGAGCCCAGGCCCACTCCGAAACCGCCGGCGGCGGGGAAGAGCGCCAGCACCGCATCATAGGTATTGATCAGCAGCAATAGACTGGCGAGGTAGAAGAAGTACCGATGCAGGTTCTGCAGGATCAGCGGAAAACGGGTCTCCCCGGTGTACTTCTTCGCCGGCTCGGTCACTGCACATCCCGGCGGCGACTGGAGAAACGCTCGGTAGCCGGCTTTGCGATAATAGTAACAGCTGGCCCGGAATCCAGCGAGGATCGGGAAGATCAGGATCGGCAACGGCAACGCCAGAGGAAACGCTGGCAGGAACGTGCCTAAATGCGACGAGCCCGGTGCGCACGAATCGCTTACGCAAGGCGAGTACAACGGGGTGAGGTAGTGGTATTCGCCGACCCAGTAGTCAGCCCGCATGAACAGCCGGACCGTTGTGTAGATGATGAAGGCCCCGAGCACGACGGCCGTCACCAACGGTGACACCCACCATCGGTCGGTGCGCAGAGTCCGTGCGGAGATTGCTACCCGACCGGACTGTGAAGGACCAGGGTGGGCAACCCCCGATGGCGGGGGCGATGAGGTGGTAGTCATGACGTCGATTCAGGTCAGGGGCAACAGGCCAGCGTGGTCAGTTCAGCCTGCGGCGGCAGCCGCCATCCAGCAAATCGCCCCTGGCCAGCGGCGCACGCGGCGATAACTCACAGTAAGCTGAGCCGGTGCAGGCGTCCAAGATATGGTGGCGCTTGTCTCGATAGCGATAGCCTATGGACGTGCAGCTTCAGCAACTGGTGTACTTTCTGGCCGTAGCTCGGACCCGCCACTTCACCCGGGCCGCCGAGCTCACACACGTCGCTCAACCGTCGCTGAGCAAACAGATTCACTGCTTGGAGCGCGAACTGGGCAGCGAGCTGTTCCATCGAGCCCGGGGCAACGTGACCCTCACGCCAGCCGGAGAGGTCCTCATCCCCTTCGCCAAGCGGATCCTGGCTGACGTCGAGACCGCCCGGTTGCAGGTAAACGAGCTCGCCGAGCTTCGCCAGGGACGACTGCGGCTGGGTGCCACCCCGAGCCTGTGCACCGGACCGCTGGCCCATGCACTCGCCAGCTTCCGTCTCCGCTACCCCGGCATCCAACTCATCATCGACGAGAGCGGCTCCCGCGACCTGGTGCGGCAACTCGCCGAAGGCGCCATCGACCTGGCGATGATCACCTCGCCGGTGCATCGGGGAGATCCCACCCTGGATACCGTCCCTATCCTGCGCGAGCAACTCACCGTTGCCGTGCCACGCAGCATGCACCTCGGCATCGACTCGTTTCGGATCGCGGACCTCCGGGACCGGCCGCTGGTGATGTTCCGGGAAGGCTACGACCTCAGGTCGATGACGCTCACGGCGTGTCAGCGCGCTGGTTTCCAGCCACGGTTCGCCATTGAGGGAGGCGAGATGGACGCGGTGCTCAGCTTCGTCGAGGCCGGAATCGGGGTCGCCGTGGTCCCGAGCATGGTCCTCTCGAGCCGCCCCAAACTTCGTGGCGTCCCGTTCGTCCCTCCGATTCCCGTCCGGACGATCGCGCTTGCTCACCGCACCGATGTGCGCCCAACCCGAGCCGCTGAGGAGTTCCGCTGCACTCTGTTGCAACTCCTCCGCGGCTCGCACGCGCAGGGCGATCTTCCCGCGGGGGTTGAGTTCATCGCCGCTGACGAGCCATGCAGTGGTCAGTCGGGACAGGGCTCAACCTCGCTGGGTCCGTGATCTGGGCCAAGTTCATCGCGCACGACGCGCCAAGCCAGCCCCTCGGAATAGCCCTTCCGAGCCAGCATCGCACCCAGTCTGCGCGCTAGGGAGCTTGTGTCGCGCACGGTGGTGGTGCGCAGCTTGCGCTGGACCAGTTCGCGGGTCCGCCGCTCCTCATCCTCGGGTCGCACCCCCGCCACCGCGTGGTCGGCGATTTCGCTCGGCACTCCTTTGCGTTGGAGTTCGTTGTGCAGCGCTCTCCTACCCAAACCCCGATGACGGTGCGCGGAGTGCACCGCCGACTCGGCGAAGGCGGCATCGTCGATCAGGCCTACCTGCCTGAGACGGTCGAGCACCGGCTCGCCGACCTCCTCGGGAATCCCGCGCCTGCGCAGCGCATCGGCCAGCTCGGCGCGGCTGCGCGGTCGCGCCGTAAGCAGGCGCAGGCAGATTCCCTGCACCTGCGCGGCGGGACCCATCTCCCAGGTATCCGTGGAGTCCTCCCTCGCGGACTCGCTGAGTTCGGCCCGACGCCCGCTGATCACAGCCCTCGGCACCTCAGCATGAGTCGGAAGCATCAGAAGTCCACCGGGGCTGGCACGGTCTGGTCGTCGTCCAGCTTCGCCCCGATGCCGAGCTTGTCCTTGATCCGCTTCTCGATCTCGGCAGCCATGTCCGGATTGTCGCCGAGGAACTTGCGGGCGTTCTCCTTACCCTGGCCGAGCTGGTCGCCCTCGTAGGTGTACCAAGCACCCGACTTGCGGACGATTCCCTGCTCCACACCCATATCGATCAGCGAACCTTCCTTACTGATTCCGTGGCCGTACAGAATGTCGAATTCCGCTTGTTTGAAAGGAGGAGAACACTTATTCTTCACCACTTTGACACGGGTTCGGTTGCCTACTGCGTCCGAGCCGTCCTTGAGCGTCTCAATCCGGCGGATGTCCAACCGTATCGAGGCGTAGAACTTCAGCGCCTTGCCGCCGGTAGTGGTCTCCGGGGAGCCGAAGAAGACCCCGATCTTCTCCCGGAGCTGGTTGATAAAGATCGCGGTGGTACCTGAGTTACTCAGCGCACCAGTGATCTTTCGCAGCGCCTGGCTCATCAGCCGCGCCTGCAGGCCGACGTGCGAGTCGCCCATCTCGCCCTCGATCTCCGCCCGTGGCACCAGGGCTGCCACTGAGTCGATGACCACGACATCGAGCGCTCCGGAACGGATCAGCATGTCTGTGATCTCCAGCGCCTGTTCCCCGGTGTCGGGTTGAGAGACCAGCAGGGCGTCGGTGTCCACGCCGAGCGCTTTCGCGTAATCGGGATCCAGCGCATGCTCGGCGTCGATGAACGCGGCGATCCCACCGGCCCGCTGGGCATTGGCCACTGCGTGCAGCGCGACCGTCGTTTTTCCAGAGGACTCCGGGCCGTACACTTCTACGACCCGGCCGCGGGGCAGGCCGCCGATGCCCAGCGCCACGTCCAAGGCGATGGAGCCGGTGGGGATCACCTCGATGGGCGCGCGGCCCTCGTCACCGAGCCGCATCACCGAGCCCTTGCCGTGCTGCTTGTCGATCTGGGCCAAGGCGATCTCGAGCGCCTTCTCCCGGTCCAGTCCTGGTGCCATCTGACGGTCCACCTCGCTGATCGGTTCTTCTGGGTCGGCGCCGACGCTAAGCGGTAGGTCTGACACTTCGCGGCGACACACGCCGGATCTGTGGACAGGGCTCCGGCTGTAGAGAACAGCCTAAGCGAACACCTGTTCGATGCCAGGAGCGACACGCCGGTATGAGATCCTGCCGCGCCCACCGGCGCCAGGGAGTAGACGAGCGGTCAGCGGCGCTCTTCGGGGACGTCGAAGGCGGCGCACACCACGGTCCACACCCGCTTAGTGTCAATCCCCGCCTCCAGCGCTGCGTTCACCGTCCGACCGCCGAGCTCGGCGAAAACATGATCATGCGCTAGTGCGGCTGCCCGGGCCGGGCCGAATTCCTCGTCCATCCGCTGCCGGAGATGGGTTATCCGCATCCCTCCAGGTTAGGTACCCGCTTCCGGCTACCGTGATGGGGTGTTCGTCCAGGGCGACCCGACCGGACTGTCCTCCACCGCCGGGCAGCTTGTGATTCTGTTCGGTCTGCTCTGCGCTCTGGCGGTGCTCATCCGCTGGTGGTGGCAGCAGCGGCGGCGTTGATCGGCGTGGCGCGAATCTGGTGTCCAGCCGCGGTCAGGCAGCGACCCGTGGCGAGCTCGAAGCGCCAGCCGTGCAAGGCGCAGGTGAGAACCCCGCCGGAGACACTGCCGAACTTGGCCAGATCGGCGCGCAGGTGCGGGCAGCGGCGTTGCACCCGCCAACCATCCACGTTCACGTCTGCGCCGTCGTCGTTGCACTGGTCATACCAGTTCTCGACGTAGTCGATGCGCTCGAGCGACAGGCATTTGAAGAAGATATAGACGAACTCGTTGTACTGCCCGACCCGGCTGGCCCGAAACCGCAGGGACAGGAACAGGCTGTTCGACCAGTCCACCTCGCGGCGGGCCACGTTGGTGGCGACCAGGTCATCCGAGGTGGACAGCCGGTAGCGGCAGTGCTCGCCGGCGAACTCGCGCACCTCGCGAGTGATGAAATCGATCACCAACGGGCGCTCACCAACGTCGAAGCGTACGGGACCCCCGACTCCTGTGCAGATGTTCTCGGCCCGCTTGAGCAGCGGCTCCCACCACTGTTTGAGCTGCTCAAGCAAGTCAGCAGGCACCGGCGCCCGACTGGCCCGCTCCTGCGCCAGAGCAGACTGTGCGCGGGTCTGGAATTCGCGCAGATAGGCGGTCTTCTCGCCGAAGATGTGCTCGATCTCGGTGGCCGAGTGCCGGTGGCTGAGCTCGCAGCGCGAGCCGTCCAGTTCGGCGACGCTTCCCGGCAGCAGCAGGTGCGCCGACACCGCAGGACGTGCCGAGGCCAGCTCGGCCAGGAACTGCATCTGGTCGGTGAAGATGCTGTCCCCGTCGGGGCCCACCCCGTTGAGCTCGAAGAGCTCCTCGTCGAGGAAGCACGGTGGGCCCGCGGTGGGGAACACGTGCGCAGCGCCCACGGCATCGATGTAGCGCAGCGCCCGGTCAGTCTGCCCGGCCCGTTTGCGGCGGGCGAACTCCTTGCGCGCGCCGTCGGGCAGGTCGTAGACCATCGGCCACCAGATCGCGCCGGAGAACTGGGTGAAGTACCCGTGTACCTCGCCGAACTCCCGCAGCTGCTCGATGTCCAGCGGGTGGGCGTCGTTCTGGTTGAGGATCACGGTGCGGCCGTCGTCCAAAGACAGCGCCGAGTCACCGATCGGCCCGTCACTGGGCCCGGTCAGTGACGTGATCATGATGCGCAGCCCGTCGCGTTGCACCGGGACACCTGACTGCGTCCGCAGAAAGGTCCGGAACCCGACACCGGCGAGCTCACGTTCCAGCTCGTCAGTCGGGTAGGCCGGGAGCAGCACTGTGGTGTCTTTGCGCACGTGCCGGCGCAGTAGCTCGGCATCGAAGTGGTCGCGGTGCAGGTGCGAGACGTAGAGGTAGTCGGCCTGCCCGAGGGCGTCCCAGTCCAGGTCGCTGTTGTCCGGGAAGGGGAACCACGAGCCGAAGAAAGCCGGATTCACCCAAGGGTCACAGAGCACACTGCCGGCAGCCGTCTCGATGAACAACCCAGCGTGCCCCACTCCGGTCACCCGCATGATCTCTCCCTTCGCGGCGTACCCGCCAGATGGTGCCATCCGTTGTCCGCGTTTGATCCGACCGGCGCAGGCATACGCTGCGCAGAGCAGCGCGTGCCACCAAGCGGAAGGAGCCCACCACCGTGACCCAGGTGTTCCGATCCGGTGACCACGAGCAGGTCGTATTCTGCCGCGACGCGCCTTCGGGCCTGCGCGCCATCATCGCCATCCACTCCACCGCGCTCGGGCCGGCGCTAGGCGGCACCCGGTTTCACCCTTACCCCAGCGAAGACGACGCCCTCGCTGATGTGCTGCACCTGTCCTGCGCGATGTCCTACAAGAACGCGCTCGCGGGGTTGGACCACGGTGGTGGCAAGGCCGTGATCCTCGGTGACCCCGCCCGCGACAAGACGGAGGCACTGCTGCGCGCTTACGGGCGCTTCGTGCAGTCGCTGGGCGGCCGCTACATCACCGCATGCGACGTCGGCACCTACGTCGAGGACATGGACGTCGTCGCCAGGGAATCCGAGTTCGTCACCGGGCGATCGTTGTCCCATGGTGGTGCGGGTGACTCCTCGATCCTGACCGCCTTCGGCGTCTTTCAAGGCATGCGCGCGGCCGCCGAGCACGTCTGGGGTGCGCCCACACTGTCCGGACGTCGGGTGGGTGTGGCTGGGGTCGGCAAGGTCGGCAAACTTCTCGTTGACCACCTGCTCGCGGACGGCGCGTCGGTGATCGTGGCCGACGTGAGTCAACGGGCAATTGAGCACGTGTGTACGGCGCATTCCGAAGTGATCGTGGCACCGGATACTGAGGCTCTGGTGCGCGAGCCGATCGACGTGTACGCCCCGTGTGCGCTCGGCTCGGCGCTGGACGTTCCCACGGTCACCGCGCTGCGCGCCAAGGTGGTGTGCGGTGGCGCAAACAACCAGCTGGAACACCCCGGCATCGAGAAGCTTCTCGACGAGCGGGGCATCCTGTACGTCCCCGACTACGTGGTGAACTCCGGTGGCGTTGTTCAGGTCGCCGACGAGATCGGTGGCTTCGACTTCCAGCGGGCCAAAGCCCGAGTCGCGAAGATCTTCGACACCACGCGGGAGATCTTCGAATTGGCCGAGCGCGACGGTGTACCACCCGCCGTCGCCGCGGACCACCTCGCCGAACGACGAATGGCAGACGTAGGCCGCCTGCGCAAGATACTCGTCGACGCCCGCGCCGCCCTGCGGAGATAGCCCCTCTGCGCGGTCTCGGCTAGCGCGATGCTGCTGCACTCTGACTCAGCACACCACCAACCGTGCGTGAACTTCTGGGCTGTCGGTGTCGCGGTCCATGATGGTCGGTGTGGACGTGCTCGACCTGTTCTCCCCCGCCACCCGCGACTGGTTCGCGGGCGCGTTCGCCACGCCTACCCCGGCCCAGGAAGGTGCATGGCGGGCCGCAGCGGCGGGTGAGCACGCGCTGGTCGTCGCCCCTACCGGGTCGGGCAAAACCCTCGCCGCGTTCCTGTGGGCGCTGGATCGGCTGGCCGTCGCCGGGCCGCCAGACGAGCCGATGAGGCGTTGCCGGGTGCTCTACATCTCCCCGCTCAAGGCCCTGGCGGTGGACGTTGAGCGCAACCTACGTTCGCCGCTGGCCGGAATCCGGCAGGCAGCGCACCGGTTGGGCTTGCCGACGCCGGACATCCGGGTGGGTATGCGGACCGGCGACACCCCGGCCGACCAGCGCCGTGCCTTCGCTCGTACCCCGACCGACGTGCTGGTCACCACCCCCGAGTCATTGTTCCTGCTGCTGACGTCGGCAGCCAGGGAGTCGCTGCGCGGAATCCACACCGTGATCGTCGACGAGGTGCACGCGGTCGCTGCCACCAAGCGGGGCGCGCACCTTGCGCTGTCCTTGGAGCGGCTGGACGCCCTGCTGGACAAATCCGCCCAGCGGATCGGTCTGTCCGCCACGGTGCGGCCAGTCGAGGAGGTCAGCGCCTTCCTCGCCGGCAGCCGACCGGTTCGCGTAGTGCAGCCAGCATCAGCGAAGACGATCGAGGTCACCGTGCAGGTACCGGTGGCGGATATGTCGGCGCTGGGAGAACTGATCGAGGGGGCCGACGGACCGACTGAGCAGCGTGCTTCGATCTGGCCTGCGGTAGAGCGGCGAGTGCTGGAGCTGGTGCGCGCCCACCGTTCGACGATCGTGTTCGCCAACTCCCGCCGGCTGGCCGAGCGGCTCACCTCCCGGCTCAACGAGCTGGCCGTCGAGGAACCCGCAGCGCCCCGAGACCGCATGCCGGCCGAGCTGATGGGCCAGGCCGGACTCGCCGGTGGCGCCCCTGAAGTGATCGCCAAGGCTCACCACGGCTCGATGGCACGCGAGCAGCGGGGCCTGGTCGAGGAGGAGCTGAAGTCCGGCCGGTTGCCGTGCGTGGTCGCCACCTCCTCCCTTGAGCTGGGCATCGATATGGGCGCGGTGGACCTCGTGGTGCAGATCGAAGCGCCCCCGACGGTGGCCTCGGGCCTGCAGCGGATCGGCCGCGCGGGGCATCAGGTGGGGGCGGTGTCCCGGGGTGTGGTCTTCCCCAAGTTCCGCGGCGACCTCGTCTCGTGCGCGGTGATCGCGGAGCGGATGGCCAGCGGAGCGATCGAAGCGCTGCGCTACCCCCGCAACCCGCTGGATGTGCTCGCCCAACACGTGGTCGCGATGGTTGCGATGGGTCCGTGGACGGTCGACGAACTCGCTGCCCTGGTCCGCCGCGCCGCGCCGTACTCGGCTCTGCCCGACTCAGCGCTACACGCCGTGCTGGACATGCTGGCGGGGCGCTACCCCTCGGAGGAGTTCGGTGAGCTGCGCCCCCGAATCATCTGGGACCGGATCAGCGACGAGCTGCGCGGGCGACCGGGCGCGCAGCGGCTGGCCGTCACCTCCGGTGGCACCATCCCGGACCGGGGGATGTTCACCGTGATGACCCCTGGCGGTGCGGACACGGCAGGCTCGCGGGTCGGTGAGCTCGATGAGGAGATGGTGTACGAGTCGCGGGTGAGTGACACGTTCCTGCTCGGTTCGACGTCGTGGAAGATCATCGACATCACCCATGACCGGGTTATCGCGCTGCCGGTACCCGGCGAACCGGCGCGGATGCCGTTCTGGAAGGGCGACGCACCGGGTCGGCCGCTGGAGCTCGGGCGCGCGTTGGGTGCGTTTGTCCGCGAGCTGTGCAGCGCCGGGGTGGATGCGGCACGCAATCGCCTCGAGGCGGCCGGCCTGGATGCCTGGGCGTCTGACAACCTGTTGTGCTACCTGCGCGAGCAGCGCGAGGCCACTGGGCACGTGCCCGATGACCGCACCGTCGTGGTGGAGCGCTTCCGCGACGAGCTGGGTGACTGGCGGATGGTAGTGCACTCCCCGTTCGGCGCGCAGGTCAACGGGCCATGGGCGCTGGCGATCGGCGCCCGGCTGCGGGAACGGCGCGGTGTTGAGGCGCAGGTGGCCAGTGCGGACGACGGAATCGTGCTGCGGCTGCCGGACGCGCTGGACGCGGACGGGGCTGAGGTACTGCCTACCGCCGAGGACGTGCTGCTCGACCCGGATGAGGTCGAGCAACTGGTGGTCGCCGAGGTGGGCGGTTCAGCGCTGTTCGCGTCCCGATTCCGGGAGTGCGCCGCGCGGTCGCTACTGCTGCCCCGCCGCGACCCGAGGCGCCGGACTCCGCTGTGGCAGCAGCGGCAGCGCTCCGCCCAGTTGCTCGCCGTCGCCTCGAAGTACGAGCAGTTCCCGGTGGTGCTGGAGGCGATGCGGGAGTGTCTACAGGATGTCTATGACCTACCCGGGCTGCGAGAGCTGATGTCGGAGGTGCGAGCCCGCCGGTTGCGGGTGGTGGAGGTCGCCACCTCATCGCCGTCACCGTTCGCCCGCAGCCTGCTGTTCAGTTACGTGGGGATGTTTCTCTACGAGCTCGACGCCCCGCTGGCCGAGCGCAAAGCCGCAGCGCTCGCACTGGACTCGACCCTGTTGGCGGAGCTGCTGGGTTCCGAGGCGATCCGTGAGCTCCTCGACCCCGCGGTGCTCGTCGAGCTGGAGGCGCAACTGCAGCGCATTGACCCCGACCGGCAAGCCCGCGACGTCGAGAGCACCGCCGATCTGTTGCGCACGCTGGGCGATCTCACCGAGGCCGAGGCCGCGCAGCGCGGGGTCGCCCCGCAGTGGCTCGCCGAACTCGGCTCCGCCCGTCGGGCTATTACGGTGCGAATCGCCGGCGAAGGCCGATGGATCGCGATCGAGGACGCCGGGCGGCTGCGCGACGCCCTGGGCGTGGCCTTACCGGTAGGAGTGCCAGAGGTGTTCACCGAGCCGGTGGCCGACCCGCTCGGGGATCTCCTGCTGCGCTACGCCAGAACCCGGGGCCCGTTCACCGCAGCCGCCGCCGCAGCTCGCTTCGGGCTCGGGATCGCCGTAGTGACCGCGGGCTTGGATCGCATGACCAGGACCACCACTCTGGTTCGCGGCGAGCTGCGTCCGATCGAGCTTGGCGGTGGCGGCACCGAGTACTGCCACGCAGAGGTGCTCCGACGCTTGCGGCGAGCGTCGTTGGCCCGATTGCGGGCCGAGGTGGAGCCGGTCGAACAGGCCGCCCTAGGTCGGTTCTTGCCGGCGTGGCACGGAATCGCCCCCGGGGACGCCGGGTCCTCAGACACCAAGCGCGACGGGTTAAGGCCGGCGCGTCGGCTGCACAGGGCGCCCACCCCAGAAGACGTGCTTGGTGCGGTGGAGCAGCTGGCGGGTGCACCGGTGCCGGCTAGTGCGCTGGAATCGCTGCTACTTCCGGCGAGGTTGCCTGGTTACTCCCCCGCGCTGCTCGACGAGCTCACCACTTCCGGCGAGGTCACCTGGATCGGTTGCGGGTCGTTGCCTGCCGGCGACGGGTGGATCGCGCTTGCTCCCACCGACCTGGCTGAGCTGGTATTGCCGGACCTCGATGAACAGTCTTCGCTCACGCCGATACACCGCGGTGTCCTGCGCGCTCTGGGCTGGGACCCTGCCGGTGATCCACCCGGGGGTGGCGCGCTGTTCTTCCGGCAGCTCGCCGATCGGTGCACGCAGAATTTGCTCGCCGAAGCTGGACCCGCGCCCAGTGACGCCGACGTCGTCGCGGCGGTGTGGGACCTGGTGTGGGCAGGGTTGCTGACCAACGATTCGCTGGCGCCGCTGCGGGCCCTGGTGTCCGGTCGCTCCGCCGCCCATCGGCCACGCCGGACCACACCACGCGGTAGATACGCGCGGATGCGCGCAGGTCAGCCCCCGATGCCCGCCCGCACCGGTCCGCCGACGGCCGCGGGCCGCTGGTCGCTGTCACCGGTGCCCCAACCGTCAACAACCAACCTTCACCCGACCCGCCGGGCGCACGCCCGGGCCGAGACGTTCCTGGAGCGCCACGGGGTCCTCACAAGGGGAGCACTGGAGACCGAACGCGTCGCTGGTGGCTTTGCCGGCGTCTACAAGGTGCTTCGGGCGATGGAGGAGTCCGGCCGGTGCCGACGCGGATACGTCGTCGAGGGACTTGGAGCCGCGCAGTTCGCCGTCCCCGGCGCCATCGACCGGCTGCGCGCCGTTAGCCATCCCGGCGAAGCCAACGCAGCCACGGTGGTCCTTGCCGCCACCGACCCCGCCCAACCCTACGGGGCGGCCCTGCCATGGCCGTCCACCGTAGGTGACCTACGGCACCGACCTGGACGCAAGGCCGGAGCGTTGGCCGTCCTGGTAGACGGTGCGCCCGTGCTGTACGTCGAACGCGGAGGCCGCTCGCTGCTGTCCTTCACCGAGGACACCGGCGCCTTGCGCACCGCGGTACATGCCTTGGCCGGCGCGGTTCACCAAGGCTGGCTAGGTTCGCTGTCTGTAGAGCGCGCAGACGGCGAGGCGGCACTAGGTTCTGCGCTGGCCGAACTGTTGCGCGACGCCGGGTTCCGCGCCACGCCCCGAGGATTGCGGCTACGCGCCTGAGGAACTGATCGGCTCACTGCGTCGCGGGGCGCAGTAGCGTCCAAAGCTGGCCGACGGCCTCCTGATCGCCGGAGATATGGACCGACTGGTCGGGCAACCGGCCCCATGACCAGAGGTAGATCTCCATGGGATCTCCGCTCACCATCGCGTCCGCCGACCGAGCGTCGGCCTCCTCGACCCGCCGAGCGATGGACCGGCCCGGCTCGAAGATCGCCAGCCAGCGGCGATCCGCAGCGGACAGAGCAACGGAGCCCTGCTGGGGCGAGGACATTCCCAGCTCACCGAGGCGGTAACCGAACCACACAAACAGCAGCTCGTCGACGCCGTCGAGGGCCAGCTCGGGGTCGACGGCATGGACCGGGCCGCCAGCAGCAGCTTCGACGTCGACCCGATGCACGGTGGTCTCGTGAGTCATCCGACGCCACCAGAAGCCATGCGTGCGGTCGGCCGGCCACCACGTGTGACACGGTTCGGCGGGGTCATGGCGAGCCAGCTCTGTTAGCAACTCGCTGAGGCCGGTTCGTACGAAACCGACCAGATCGTTGTCCGACGGTGATCGTTGCCACTGCTCGGGGCGACGCCCGTCTCGCGCCCACAGCGTGGTCACCCGGTGCACGCTTCCCACATGCCGCAGGGTCTCCGCCAAGGTCAAATCAGGACAGCCTGGCACCACGGCGTGGGCCGCGGACGGTAATGCCGAAGCGGCCGCACTGAGCATCAATTCGCCTTCGATTCCAATGACGTCCAGCATCCGGCCGTGGTCGATCAACGGCCGCGGGGTGGTCATCGGGAGGTCCTCGCCGCCGCATGCCGCGCAAGGTCGAGGAACTCGCCGGCTTGGCGGACGAGGTCATCGGCATCGCGAGCCGTCACCAGCCGATGTACACCGGCCTCGGCAGCTGCCCGGGTAACCGAACTGGCGGCAAAGAACGCCGACCATTCCGCGAGTTCCGGCGCGACTGTCGCCAGCAGAGCCCATGCGCTGGTCGGCTGAGCGCGATTGCGCGGCCGGGCCCGTGCCGCTAACACGGCAGCGGCCGCACGCAGGGCCGCGAGGTGTGCCTGCACGTAACGATCTACTGGATGTGCGGCGTACTCGGCATCAAGCAGTCCCTGCCGAGCCTGCTCAAACAGGATACGTACGCTCGGCAGACGGTAACTGTGTCTTTCGTACTTCGGCCCGTCGTGCTTCGGGTGGTCGTACCGTGGCATGAGAGCTGTGGTGCGGGCAGCAACGGCAGGCACTTCGGCCTCCTGGTCGGAGTCGGGTAGGCGACCCGGGTTGACGGCAATGGGTCGACTCCGCCGTGGGGAAGCGGCGGAGCCCGGCGGCGGTGCGCTTCCCCCGCCCCACCGCCGGGCGTGTTCGAACATATGTTCGACGCTCTCCTAGGTAACCCCATGGGCCTCAGTTCCGTCAAGTGCCAATCTCTGCACCACGGCAGCGGCTCGACACCTGGCGTGATCACATGGATTTCGTGCACTCTGTGGACGGCACCCGCTTCGCAGTGACGTCGGTCGATACTGGAGGTCAGCGGTGACCGCGATGCCCATCCGCGAGCCAGCGCAGCTGGCTGAACTGACGGCTCCGCAATTGCGCCTGCGCCTTCATGAGGCGCTGCAGATCTATGTCACGGCCATGCACTATCCGCCCGGCACGGCGCGGCACCGGAGCCCGATGTGGCTGGAACACATGCAGCGGGACGGCTGGCTGTGCATGGCTGCCTTCGACGCAGACGCCCTGGTGGGCATTGGCTACGGCTACCGGGGCGCTCCCGGGCAGTGGTGGCACGATGAGGTTCAACGCGGGCTCAAACTGATCGATCAACGCAGAGCACAGCGCGAGCTCGCCGACTACTTCGAGCTCACCGAACTGCATGTGCGCCCGGACGCCCAAGGCAGGGGTATCGGCAAGGCGCTGCTCACCGAGCTACTGTCCAGGGTGGACGCCCCGCGGGTATTGTTGTCGACCCCCGAGGGCCCCACCAGAGCATGGCGGCTCTACCGCAGGTTCGGATTCACCGATCTGCTGCGGCACTACCACTTCACGGGGGACTCCCGAGACTTCGCCGTACTGGGGCGCACGCTGCCGCTCTAGCGTGACTGAAGTCGGCAGCTATTAAGAACGTCCCTGACCCGGGTTGGCGGTACTCGACCGGCCGCCAGGTCAGTGCGTAGCGACGGCGGCCGGGCGGCCGGGCGCCATGCCGAGACGGGCGAGTACGGCTTGGGTGGAACCGGACCGGTTAAGTGTGTAGAAGTGCAGCCCCGGCACACCCTCGGCGAGCAACCGTTCGCACAACTCGCTGGCAACGTCCACACCTACCTGACGCACCGCGGCAGGATCGTCACCGACCGCGGCCAGCCGGTCACGCACCACCACGGGAATGGTGCAGCCCGATAACTCAGCCATCTTCTGCACGCCGCGCAGCGTGGTGATCGGCATGATCCCGGGCAGGATCGGGACCGTTGCCATATCCGCACCCGCGGCGGCTACCCGGTCCCGCAGCCTCAGGTAGTCCTCAGGGCGGAAGAACATCTGGGTGATCGCGAACTGAGCGCCGGCGCGCAGCTTTGCCACCAGGTACCGAACGTCGGACTCGGTGTCGGGCGACCGCGGGTGGCACTCGGGGAAGGCGGCCACCCCGACGCAGAAGTCGCCGAGCGAGCGGGCGAGGCGGACTAGATCCTCCGCGTAGTGCACGCCCTGCGGGTGCGCCACCCACTCACCCAGCGGATCACCCGGCGGATCACCACGTAACGCCAGCAGATTGCGAATCCCGGCCTCGGCGTAGTTGGCGATCACTTCTCGCAACTCGGTCACTGAGTGGTTCACCGCGGTGAGGTGCGCCATCGCGACAACGGTGGTCTGCTGCGCAATCCGCCCGGTGATCCGCAAGGTGCGGTCCCGGTTAGCACCCCCAGCACCATAAGTCACCGAGGCGAAGGCTGGGTCCAGCGGCTCGAAATCGCGCAGCGTCTGCCACAGCTGGCGCTCCCCGGCATCGTCGCGGGGCGGGAAGAATTCTACGGAGAACACCGGGCGGTCGCCGCCGAGCCGGTCGATGACGGCCGTCATGGACCCTACCCTAGCCAGGTCATGACGGCGCCTGGGCCCGCTGGGCGTACCGGAATCCGGACCAAACTGAACCGGGATCCCGCCGTGACCGAACCCGGGCACGTATCGGCACGAACAGGCCCTATCGTCGGCGTGCACTAACAGTGCGCACCCGGCTACGCCTTCGTCACCACGATCGCAGGAGGTTCGATGGCGCAGCGGAACGCCACCCGTGGAGCCCGGACTCAGTCCCTCGCCGGCCTAGCGGAAGATCAGCAGGTGCACTCGCTCGATCACGACCTCCGCGCCGAGGTGCGGCGCGAACTCGCTGGCTTCCTCCAGACCAAGCGCGACCAGGCGGCGCAGATCGACTCGCAGTTCGTCGCCGCGGTGGACTCGCTCAGTGACTTCGTCCTCGGCCCCGGCAAGCGGCTGCGCCCGACGTTCGCGTGGTGGGGCTGGCGAGGAGCGGGGGGATCCCCCGACGACCCACAAGCCCGGGCAGTGCTGCAGGCAGTGAGCTCCCTGGAACTGATCCAGGCCTGCGCCCTGCTGCACGACGACCTGATAGACGATTCCACCACCCGACGCGGCGCACCCACCATGCACGTCGACTTCGCGGCCCAGCACCGCGCGGCCGGGTGGTTGGGCCCGCCGGAACGGTTCGGCGCAGCCACCGCCATCCTGCTCGGTGACATCGCGTTGGCCTGGGCCGACGATATGTTGCGCGGGTCGGATCTGTGGCCGGCGCAGCTCGGTCGCGCAAACGTCGTGTGGCAGGCCATGCGTACCGAGGTGCTCGCCGGGCAATACCTCGACGTGGTCACCCAGGCCAGCGGCGACGAGACGCCGGAGGCCGCGCTGCGAATCGACCGGTACAAGACCGCGGCTTATACCGTTGAGCGCCCGCTGCACTTAGGAGCGGCGATCGCTGGCGCGGACAACACCCTGGTGTGCGCCTACCGCCGGTTCGGGGCCGACATCGGCGTCGCGTTCCAGCTCCGCGACGATCTGCTGGGCATGTTCGGTGACCCTCGGGTCACCGGTAAGCCAGCCGGTGACGACCTGCGCGAAGGCAAGCGGACGCTGCTGCTGGCCTACGGCCTGCGTGCCGCCGACGAGAAGCGCCAGACCGGAGCCGCTGACCTACTGCGCGGCTCCATCGGCAATCCTCAGGTCGACGAGAACGCGGTGACCGACGTCCGCGAGCTGCTGATCGAGCTCGGCGCGGTGGCCGAGGTGGAGCGCCGGATCACCACGCTCACCAACTCGGCCTTGGGCAGTCTGCGCGCCGCTGAGCTGGCCGAGCCGGCGGGCGCCCAGCTGACGGAGCTCGCCGCCCAAGCCACCTGCCGAGTGCGCTGACGGCGACACGGTTGCCCAAGGCGACAGCGGTCGACTGCGCCTCCCGGCGTAACGTGCAGCCGTGCGCACCGTGCCCGGACTCACCGATCATGTCGTCGTAGTCGGTGCCGGGCTGGCCGGACTGTCGGCGGCGCTGCACCTGCTCGGATCAGGTCGGCGGGTGACCGTGCTGGAATCCCAGCCCCATCCAGGCGGTCGGGCCGGCCGCAGCGATCTCGCCGGTTACCGCCTCGACACCGGACCCACCGTGCTCACCATGCCGGAGTTGGTCGACGAAGCGCTCGCCGCGGTGGGTGACTCGCTGGCCGCCCGGCTGGATTTGGTGGCGTTGCACCCGGCCTACCGGGCCCGCTTCGCCGACGGGTCGGTGATCGACGTCCACACTGACGCCGACGCGATGGAGGCGGAGATCCGATCGGTGGCCGGCCCATCGGAAGCACACGGCTACCGACGGCTGCGGCGCTGGCTAACCAAGCTGTACCAGGTGGAGATCGGCCGGTTCATCGGCGGCAACTTCGACTCCCCACTGGACCTCGTCGCGAGCCGCGACGCCGTCAAAGACCTGGCCACCCTGGCAGCGCTGGGCGGCTTCGGGCGGCTGGGCGCCCAGGTCGGTCGATTCCTGCACGACAAGCGGCTGCAACGGATCTTCTCCTTCCAGGCGCTCTACGCCGGAGTACCTCCGCAGCGCGCCCTGGCCGCGTACGGGGTGATCGCCTACATGGATACGGTGGCCGGGGTCTGGTTCCCGCGCGGCGGAATGCAGGCGTTGCCGCAGGCACTAGCCGACGCTGCCACCGACGCGGGCGCTGAGTTTCGCTACAACACGACTGTGACGTCCCTGGAACACTTCGGGCAGCGTGTCACCGCGGTGCACACGGCCGACGGCGAACGGGTCAGCGCCGATGTGGTGGTACTCACGCCCGACCTTCCGGTGGTCCACCGGCTACTCGGCCGCGCGCCACAGCGGCTAGTGCCGCTGCGCTGGTCACCCTCGGCGGTGGTGCTGCACGCGGGAGTCCGCCCGGGCAGCGGACCGGACTGGGCGGGGCTGGCGCATCACACGATCTTCTTCGGTGACGAATGGGAACGGACCTTCGACGAGATCATTTACCGCGGGCAGCTCATGACCGACCCATCCCTACTGGTCAGCCGCCCCACCGCCACCGACCCTCGCCTGGCGCCTGATGGACGCGAGCTGCTGTACATCCTCGCGCCGTGCCCCAACCTGCGCACCGCCCCACTGGACTGGGCCACCCTCGGACCTGCCTACCGCGATGAGCTGGTCGGCACGCTGGAGCAGCGGGGGCTGGCTGACCTCGACGACGCCATTGAGGTCGAGCAGCTGGTCACTCCTGCCGATTGGGCGGCCCAGGGGCTTGCCGTGGGAACCCCGTTCTCGGCCGCACACACCTTCGCCCAAACCGGCCCGTTCCGTCCCTCGAATCTGGTGCGCGGCCGGACCAATATCGTGCTCGCCGGGTGCGGCACGACGCCTGGAGTGGGGGTCCCCACCGCGATCATCTCCGGCAAGCTCGCCGCAGCTCGGATCACTACCACCGGAGCCCGCCGAAGCACCGCAATGAGCGGCTGAACCAACGGTGGCATCGACGATTGGGCTCGACCGACCCTGCCTGAGCCGATTGCTGTCGGGCACAATGCTGCTCGGATTGGTCGGTTCGGTATTGCTGTCCACCATGGCGGTGGGAGCGGGCGGGATCCTGGTCAGCGATCCGGTGATCAACGGCGGACCGTTGTCCTGGATCCGTTACGGGCACGGCCACGATCTGGCCACTGTGGCGCTCTACCTGGGCATCGGGATGATCGTGTGGGCTTGGATACGTCTGGGACGCGACGTGCGCGGCGGCACCGCGACCGTCCAGCAGGTGCGAGTCGCCAGTGCGGTGTGGACGGCGCCGGTGCTGTTGTCTCCACCGCTGTTCACCAGGGACGTCTACAGCTACCTGGGCCAAGGTGCGCTTGCTTTGCGTGGGCTGGATCCCTACCAAGTCGGACCCGCGAAGCTGCCGCCAGGAGCGATCGCGGACAACGTCCACTACGTATGGCAGACGACCCCAGCACCCTACGGCCCGCTGTTCATCCTGATCGCGAAGACGATTAACCGGTTGACCGGTGAGGACCTCATCCTGGGTGTGATCGGTATCCGGTTGGTGCTGCTGAGTGGCTTGGCGCTGCTGGCGTACGCGCTGCCCCGGCTGGCCGTCCAGCTCGGCGGCGATCGCACCGTCGCGCTGTGGTTGGTGATCGCCAACCCGTTGACCGTCGTGCATCTGGTCGGTGGGCCGCACAACGACCTGCTCATGATCGGCCTGTTGGCTACGGGCACGCTGCTGGTGTTGGTGCGCCGGCACGTCGCCGGAATCGCGCTGGTCACCGCGGCGATGGCGGTGAAGGTATCGGCCGGGATCGCGTTGCCGTTTCTGGTCTGGATCTGGGCAGCTCACCTTCCCGGTAACCGGCGGGTGCAGCTGTTGCGCGCCGGTGCGGGCAGCCTCGCGGTGTTCGCCACGGTATTCACCGCGATCACGGGGCTGTCCGGAGTTGGGCTGGGCTGGATCCCGGCCCTGAACGCGCCGTCATTGATCGTGAACTGGATGTCGCTACCTACAGCCGCCGGGCAGCTGACGCACGCTCTGGCCGCCCCGTTCGGCCACCTCAGCGACGGCCCCTTCATCAAAGTCTGCCGGCTGCTGGGCTCGGCAGTCTTCGTAGCCATCTTCGCTCGGCAATGGTGGCTGGCCAGGGACGGCACAGTGGTGGCCGTTCAGCGCACCGCACTTGTACTGCTGTGGGCGGCGCTGCTGGCGCCCGCCACCCTGCCCTGGTACCTCACGTGGTCACTCGTCCTCGGCGCAGCGCTGCCCTGGTCGCGACGTTCGCTGGCGTGGGCGGTCGCGGCCTCGACGTGGCTGGTGCTGTGCACCTACCCCACTGGGCAAAGCGCGTTCAACGACTGGCCTTACCAACTCGGGATGGTGGCGGTGTCGCTGGTTGCGGGGGCCGCGATACTGCGCCGCAACACCCTAGGCCTGCCTGACGGTAGGCAGCGCAGCGATCCGGTGTCGGTGGTGGCGGCATGAGCCGTGAACTCGACGCTGCCGGCATCACCGAGCCCGCCCTGCGCGCGTCGTACGCCCGCTGCCGGCAACTCAATGCCGCGCACGGCCGCACCTACTTCTTGGCGACCCGGCTGCTACCACCGGGGCAACGCCCGGCGATCCACGCACTGTACGGGCTGGCCCGCTACGCCGATGAGATCGTCGACGACCTCTGTGACACCCGGCCGTGGCCGCAGCGCCTCGCAGAGTTGGACGCGCTGGCGCAACAGTTGCTCGACGGGCTGGCGCAGGGCCGCTCGGCGCACCCGGTGCTAGCAGCGCCGGTGCACACGGCGGTTCGCTACCAGATCGATCCGCAGCACTTCGCGGATTTCATGGAATCGATGCAGATGGATCGGCCGGTGGAACAGGGCGGGGTGGCCGGTTATCAGACCTTCGACGACCTGGCCCGCTACGTGCACGGCTCGGCGGCCGTGATCGGTCTGCAAGTGCTGCCGGTGCTGGGTACCGTGGTTCCCCGTGAGCGCGCTGAGCCACATGCGGCCGCGCTGGGCGTCGCCTTTCAGATCACCAACTTCCTCCGCGACGTCGGGGAGGATCTTGATCGCGGACGGGTTTACCTGCCCGCGGACGAGCTGGCGTGCTTCGGGGTGGACCGGGAGCTACTGGGGTGGTGCCGCAGCACCGAGCGGCCCGATCCGCGAGTGCGCCGCGCGCTGGCCTATCTGGTGGCGCGCACCCGGGCGATCTACCGCCGGGCGGCACCAGGAATTCCGATGCTGGCCCCGGTGTCCCGGGCCTGCGTAGCCACCGCGTTTAGTCTCTACGGTGGCATTTTGGACGAGATCGAGACGGCCGACTACCACGTGTTAGGTCGTCGCGTGGCAGTGCCAGGCCGCCGTCGACTCGCCGTCGCGCTACCAGGCCTGAGCAGGGCGCTGCTCGCGCGGACCCGCCGATAAACGCTGCCTAGCGTGGCCGTGGAGCGTCACGCGGGCTCCTCCAACCGGTAGACCCGTTTCGCGTTGTCCGCGCCCACCATCTTGGCGACGCGCACCGCGTCAGCACTCGACCAGTCCCCCGAGCCCACCCACTCGCCGAGGACGTTGGCCATGGCACGCCGCCACAGCACGGCTCCGAGATAGTGCAGCTCGGCCGGTCCCCACGCATCGGAGGAGAACAGCACTTTTCCGAATGGGGCCAGTTCGAGCGACTCCGCGACAACTGCACGCGACCGCGCCCCGGTGTAGTTCACCGCCAATCCGACGTCGAGATACACATGGGAAAACACCTGGGCGAGATACCCGGCGGTACGGTGATAGGGATAGCCGTGCAGCAGCATCACCGGCACTTGGCGGTCCTGCACTAGGCGAAGAAAGTCGGTCATCAGCGACGGGTCGCAGCGATGCAAAGTAAGATCAGGGTCTCCGTATCCGACATGGAACTGCAATGGGAGGCCTCGTTTGACGCCGGCCCAAAGTAGGTGGCGCAGCAGCACCGGATCGGTCAGCCGCAGCTCAGTGGTTTCTCGTCGCCGGAGCCACTGCCCGGCAGCGCGGCGCACTTCACCGACGCTGGGCGGTTCGGGATCGAAGTCAAGGCCGTACCGGTAGGCGATGACAGACTTCAACGCCACTGCATACCGAGCCCGTTCATCCAGCGTCGAGGCGAACCGGTCGGCGAAGCGCGTCGCATCCACGCCACTGGCCGCCACGTCTTCAGCAACCGATTCCAGCCGCACAATCTCCGCTGCGGCGCCACCGGAGGAGGCCGCCATCCCTTCGGGTCCCAGAGTGTGCTGAGTTAAACAGCCGGTATCGACAAGGAACAATCCGACGCCACTGGCGGCGAGAAACCGGCGGGTAACCTCCTGCGCACCGAGATCGCGCCGACGGGCCACGTACGCGGTGGTGTCCGCATGCGGAGGTAGGTCCAGCACGGGAGCACACCACCGGCGGACCGCGAAACCCAACTGAGAATCCAGGTGCGTCGTGCCCACGGGGGGCGGCCACGGGGACTCGCTGAAGCCAGCCTCGAATGCAGCATTTCCAACCTCGCCCACCATGGCACCGTGGACGTGATGGTCCACCAGGGGTAGCGCGTCGACAGCGGCGCGCAAACCGTCAGCGCTCATCGACGGATGCGGTATCCGCGTAAGCAGGGACCTCGACGTCGATGTGTTGCTTATGAGCCATTGGGTACATGTACCACCTGGCGAAGCAACGTCAACGCGAGGACGAAGGAGTAGATCTCGATATGCCCGCGTGGATCTGTGTGACGTGCGGTGTTCAGCAAGCTGACACCGCCGAACCGCCGCCAGCTTGCCCGATCTGTGAGGACGAACGGCAGTATGTCGGGTGGGAGGGCCAGCGGTGGACGACCGACACCGAGCTCGCGCGCGACCACACCAGCGACCTTCGCGAAGAGGAGACCGACCTGCTCGGGATCGGGACCTCCCCCTCCTTTGCGATCGGACAGCGAGCGCTGCTCGTCTGCACTCCGCAGGGCAATGTGCTTTGGGACTGCGTCTCCCTGCTCGACGACGCCGCGCACGACGAAGTCACCCGTCGCGGAGGCATCGCTGCGATCTGCTTGTCACACCCGCACTTCTACGCCACATGCGTGGAGTGGGCGAACGCATTCGATGCGCCGATCCTCATCCCGACCGCGGATCAGAACTGGATCCAGCGTCGCTCACCACGCATCGAGCTGTTTGGAGCTGACGAGGTGGTGCCGGTCCCGGGCGTGACGTTGGCCCGCATCGGCGGCCATTTCGACGGTGCCGCGGTGCTGCACTGGCCGGCTGGATCCGACGGGCGGGGCGCCCTGCTCACCGGCGACACCATCACCGTCGTGCAAGACCGCCAGTGGGTGAGCTTCATGTGGAGCTACCCCAATCTCATCCCGCTCGACGCCGCTACAGTCGCGGCGATCGCCCACCGCGTCGAGGGCTACCGCTTCGACCGGGTCTACGGCGGGTGGTGGGGCCGGACAGTCGTCGAGGACGGCTCGGCCGCCATCCGCCGCTCAGCGCAGCGCTACATCACCCACCTCAGCGGGCCCTCATCCTGAACCGACACTGCGATCGCGAGTTGATCGACGGTTGTCCCGTCGACGAGCGGGTCCAAAATCGCGATTATCGTGGTGTACCTATGAGCGCTGATGCGGTCAACCATCACGCCGACCATCCGGGCTTTGCCGGGCTGACGGGACTGTTGATCGGACTCATCATGAGCCTGACGGGGCGCGCCGCCGCCCGCCTCGCCGCCGACGTGGCCTCCGTGTCGGATGCTGACCGTGTCATCGACGTCGGTTGTGGCCCCGGCACCGCAGTCAGGGAAGCCGCCCGCCGTGGAGCGCGCGTGACCGGCGTGGATCCGGCACCGGTGATGCTTCGGCTCGCTCGGACGTTGACTTGGGACCGACCTGCCATCACTTGGGTTGACGGGTCTGCGAAAAAACTGCGCGAACGCGACGCCTCTGCGACGGTGGTGTGGTCGCTAGCCACCGTCCACCACTGGAGAGACGTCACCGCGGGACTCTTTGAGATCAAGCGGGTGCTCGCCCCAGGCGGCCGATTCCTCGCGATCGAGCGCCTGGTGCGTCCCGGCGCCACCGGGCTCGCCAGCCATGGCTGGACCGCACAACAGGCGGAGTCCTTCGCAGCTCAATGCCGGGCGGCCGGCTTGGCAGATGTCCGGGTCGAGAACCACACGCCCGGCGGGCGTGCGCTTGTGGTCGTCAGGGCCGTACGACCATGAGCGTCGGTGGTCGCGGTGTGGTGGCTCACCGGATGGGTGGCCCTCCCCACTTCGCCACGAACCGCTGCCGGTCCACCTCGGCGTACTCGGCGCGCTCACCCGTCAGCGGCTGACCGGGGCCGTGCTCAATGGTCAGGCCCCGCACCAGGCCCGTCCCAGCGGCCTTGCGGTGCTGCCATTCGAAGTCGTCCGCGGTGAAGCACCAGCGAAACTGCTCGTCGAAGCGCAGGCCGAGTTCGCCGGCTACCAGCATGCACACGCCGGGGATGCGGTGCTCCGTCGTCCACGGGTCCAGGTCGTAGCGGGTCTCGACCGCGCTGGTAACCACGCCGTGCCAGTCGGCACCAACCATCGCGAGGTTGTAGTTGCGCAGCACCATCCGCAGCCGGGCCAGCGTCGACCATTCGATGCGCACGTCGGACTCCATGCACAGCACCTCGTAGGGGCCCGGTTCGTGGTGCTGCTCAATCCAGTCCAGGCCGGTGTTCCACCAGCGGGAAACATTCACCCCCGGCGCGGCGGACACCAGCAGAGTCACCCCCGGTAGGTCTTCCGGTGCGATCGGCTCGGGGAGGGTGGTGACCACCACTGTCCGGTCCACCGGATGGCTCAGGTGCGCCAGGGACGTCGTGAGGTCGCTCAAGCGCGGATGGTGACACGGGGTCAGTACCCAGGTGTTCATGCTGTCTCCAGAAAGCAGGCTTGATCGTCGTCGTCGACAGCGAGCGGGTCCGGCATGTGGACCCACGCTTGGCGAGGCACTGATTGGTCAACGCCCTCTGGGCCTAGTAGTCACGCGCCGTCCGCGCGGCCGGGCCGCGCCTGCGCCTGCATGCAGGCCGTGACCAACCCCCTGGTCCCTGCGCCGGGCGCGCAAAAAGCTACGATTGGTAGCGTTCCCCATCTGCACGATACCCGTTCCATGCTTGCGTTCGGCCGGAAGCGAGACTTACGTAGCGATGCTGGACCGCGTGGTGATCGACGCCCTGTTCCCCGCTGACCTGCCGGAACCCGCCCATTGGGAACATCATTATCCACCGCGGGAGCTTCCCGAGGGTGCTCAGGTCACCCGGTTCGGCCCGTCGCCGACCGGGTTCGTGCACATCGGCGGCGTCTACGTGGCCACCATCGACCGCGACATCGCGGCGCACTCCGGGGGCGTCTACCTGGTGCGGGTGGAAGACACCGACCAGTCGCGCGAGGTCGAAGGCGCCCTGGCCCAGTTCGCTCGCGCGTTCGACTACTTCGGTATCCCATCGGACGAGACTGACGGGCAGGGCAACTACGGCCCTTACCACCAGTCAGCCCGCGAACGCATTTACCTCAGCTACGTGCGGGAACTGCTTCGCCACGACAGGGCGTACCTGTGCTTCGCCACCAGGGGCGAACTCGCCGACATCACCGGCCGCCAGCAAGCCGCCAAGATCCCCACCGGCTACTACGGATCGTGGGCCACCTGGCGTGATGCTGAACCTGCCGCCGTCCGTGCCAAGCTCGATGAAGGCGCCCCATACGTGGTGCGTTTCCGCGCGCCGGACAACGCCAACGGGCAGCGGGTCCGCTTCACCGACGCGATCCGGGGTGAGTTGGAGCATGAGGCCAATCGCAACGACACGGTCATCCTGAAGTCTTCCGACCAAACGCCTCGGCTGCCGACCTACCACTTCGCGCACGCGGTGGATGACCACCTGATGCGCGTCACGCTGGTCATCCGCGGTGAGGAGTGGATTTCGTCAGTCCCGCTGCACCTGCAGCTATTCGACGCCCTGGGCTTCGAGCCAGTCACCTATGCGCACATCGCTCCACTGATGAAGAAGATTGCCGGCGGGAAACGTAAGCTATCCAAGCGGACAGACCCCGAAGCTGGCGTCGACTTCTACATCAAAGCCGGTTATCCCGCCGAGGCCGTCCTTTACTACCTGCGGGGCTTAGCCAACGGGCGGCTCGCCGAACTCCCCCTTGAGGAGGCACTTGCTACCCCGATCCGGCTGGACCAGTGCGGAGTCGCCGGCCCGTTGGTGGACCTGGTCAAACTCGAAGACATCAGCGCTGACCACATCGCCACCCTGCCCGGACCCCAGATTCTCCCCGCCGTCCGCGCCTGGGCAGCACAATTCGATTCCGAGCTGGTCACTGTCCTGGACGCCGACGACGATCTCGCCCTGCGTGCCCTCACCGTGGAACGCGATGGTGTCGACAACCCCCGCAAGGACTTGCGCAAGTGGTCGGACTTCCGGGCCGCCTACGGCTTCTTCTTCCCACAGCTGTTCGTCCCGCTGTCTGGCCCCACCGACGAACGCCTCACCCCGCTCGGTGTCAATGCCACCATCACGGCGAGATTTGCCCATGACTTCGCGGACGGCTACCAGCACCTGGATCAGCCCCAGGAATGGTTCAACCAGATCCGTGAACTCGCCGCAAAACACGGCTTCGCGTCCAACGCTAAGGAATACAAGAAAAACCCCGACGCCTACCCCGGCTCGATTCGCGAAGCATCCCAACTCATCCGCGTCGCCCTCACCGGCTCCACCCGCAGCCCCGACCTACACGCCATCATCCAGACACTCGGTGCCCCAGAAGTGCTGCGCCGGCTGCGCGCGCTGGCCGGTTAGCTCATCGAGCTGAGGCAAACGGGTATCGGCTGGTTCGACCCGCGCCTCACGGCATTCTGGCGGACAAAGATCGGGCACGGGGATTCAGACCGGGCGGACACCGCGGGCGAGGAGGCGAGCGACGTAGGTTGCCAGTTCCGCGGCGGTCCACGGGTAGTGTTCCAGCACGAGCATGCGGGCGCAGGATTCGGCGACCGTGGCGATCAACTCCGCGACGACGGGTGCCTTGCGGTCGATGTCGTCGACCTCAGCCACCAGCATGGACTGGCGCACCAGCTCGCGTAATTGACCTACGACCATGTCGCGAACACGTCGCACCCGAGCGGCCACCACAGATTCGGAACCCCAGCCCGAGTCGAAAACGACCCGCCATGAATTCGGCGCCTGACCCACCCCGGCGAGAAAGGCCGTAAAGCCCGCCGCCAGTACGGCCTCCACGTTGTCGGAGACCAGATTGCTCGGCAATGACTCGGAAATGGCGTCCATCAGGCGGCGCTCCTCGCGGTCGAGCAGCGCGAGGAGCAACTCATCCTTGTTCGGGTAGCACTCGTAGACCACCGGTTTCGTCACGCCTGCCGCATCGGCCACTGCCTGCATCGACGTGCCCCCATAGCCGCGCTCGACGTAGACCTCCAATGCCGCGTCGAGGATCAGCGGTCGCCGACGCTCGGGCCCGAGATGGGCGGCCCGGGTGCGTCCGGACCGGGCCGTCCGACCGGCCGCCATCGACGCCACTTTCCGATTTGCCACTTGACAAAACTACCATGCCGTAGGAAGTTCCTACTGGGAGGTAGGACCAGGGGAGGCGGCAGATGGCGGCTAAAAAGGTGACCGATCCCGCTGATCTCGTGAAGTTCCGTGAGTTACAGCAGCTGGCCTATGCCGCGGCGCAGTCGGTCGCGCAGACTTTGGAGGCGGGGGTCACCGAGAGGCAAGCCGCTCGCCAGCTCCGCGAATACCTGATGGAGCGAGGAGTGCAGGACTGGTTCCACACGCCGTTCGCCTGGTTTGGGGACCGCACGGCGTTTCGTGGTTTTCGAACTCCCTTGCAGTTCTTCCCCACCGGTCGCAGGCTGACGGAGAACATGCCCTTCATCCTCGACTGCGCGCCGGTGCGGGACGGCTACATGGCAGACATCGGCTACGCCGGCTGTCTGGGCACCAACCGGATATTCGAGCAGCTGATAGACGACCTGGCCGAGCACCGGGCGTTGATAGTCGCGAGAGTCAACGAGGGTGTGCCGCTGCGCCAGATTTACCGCGACGTCGATGCACTGATAGGGCGGCAGGGTTACGACAACCGGCACCGCGTCTACCCCGGGCGGGTCATCGGGCACCAAATCAACAAGGTGCACTCGCGGCTGCCGAAATCGATCGCGGCCAGCTTCGGCATCCGGTCGCTGCAGACCCTGGTCGGTGACCTGATCGTCGAGCGGATGCACCACCGCTCGCCGTTGTGGGCCGATGGCGCGATCTCCAACCATCCGGCGACTCCCGGTTTGTGGGCGGTGGAGCCACATATCGGTTTCCGTGACGTCGGCGTGAAGTTCGAGGAGATCCTGGTGGTAACCAGCGGCGGTAGTGCCTACTGGCTTGATGACGATCTTCCGCACGTGAACCGCTGGCAGCGAACGGCGGCCGCGTGATGGCCAGGGACGTGGCCTGCACCGACGGCGTGCAGCTGCGGGTGCACGAGTCGGGACAACTCGGCGCGCCCACGGTGGTGTGCATACACGGCTACCCTGATGATCACACTCTGTGGGACGGCGTTGTGACCGAGCTGGCGCCGCGCTACCACGTGGTGAGCTATGACGTTCGGGGGGCCGGCGAGTCTGGAAAGCCTCGCGACCGCCAGGCCTATCGGCTCGACCAGCTTGCCCAGGACCTGGCCGCGGTGCTCGACGCGGTCAGTCCGGACAGTCCGGTGCATCTACTGGCCCACGACTGGGGAGCAGTGCAGGCCTGGCATGCACTGACCGGACCGTGGCTGGATGGCCGGGTCTGCTCCTACACGTCGATATCCGGGCCGTGTCTGGACCATGCGGGGCACTGGTTCCGGGCGCGGCTGCGCCGGCCGACGCCGCGAGCACTACGCGAGTTGATCACCCAGCTGCTGTCGAGCTGGTACATCACGTTCTTCCAGCTGCCGCTGCTGCCGGAGCTGGGCTGGCGTACTGGGCTCGCCCGGCACGCGCTTGCCCTGGCCGACGGCGCTGCCACGCCCGTTGTCACCGACGCGGTGAACGGCCTGCGACTCTACCGCGCGAACATCTTTCCCCGGCTGGTGAAGCCCGCTCCCCGGCGCACCGATGTCCCGGTGCAAGTCCTTGCGCCCCAACGGGATCCGTTCGTCTCCCGATCTCTCCAGACCGACATTAGACGTTGGGTAACCAACCTCGCGGTTCGTGAACTGCCCGGCGGCCATTGGCTACCGCGCACCCAGCCGAGCACGGTCGCACGCTGTGCAAGTGAGCTGATCGATCACGCCGAAAGCGGCCCAGCAGGTGGTCCCGCAGCCCGCGGCCTGCGCCGCGCCCGCCATACCGGGCGGCAACGAAAGCGGTTCGACGACACCCTCGTGGTGATCACTGGCGCGGGCAGCGGCATCGGGAGGGCCACCGCGCTAGAGTTCGCCGAGCAGGGCGCGGAGGTGGTGGCCACCGACATCGATCAGCCGTCGGTTGAGCGCACCGCGCAGCTGGCCAGCATGCTCGGCCCTACCGCGAGTGCGTACCTGCTCGACGTCTCCGATGGTGGCGCGGTCGAGAAGTTCGCCACGCTGCTGCGCGAGGAACACGGCATCCCGGATATTGTGATCAATAACGCTGGCATCGGAGTGGCAGGACCATTCTTCGACACCACGGTGGCCGACTGGGAACGGCTCATCGACGTCAATCTGTGGGGCGTGATCCACGGCTGCCGAGTGCTGGGTGGCCTGCTGGTAGAAGGCGGTGCAGGCGGCACCATCGCCAACATCGCCTCTGCCGCAGCGTACCTGCCCAGCCGGGCACTCCCGGCGTACAGCACGACCAAGGCTGCGGTCCTGGCGCTGAGCCAGTGCTTGCGCGGCGAACTGGCCGAAGCCGGCATCGGAGTCGTCGCGATCTGTCCCGGTTTCGTGCACACCAATATCGCGAGCACAACTCGCTTCGTCGGCCGCGACACCGCCGAGGAGCGCGCTACCCAACAGCGCGTGACAGAGCTGTACCGCCGCCGCAACTTCACCCCGCGTCGGGCGGCTCAGGAAATCCTGCGTGCGGTGCAGCGCAACTCCGCCATCGCCCCGATCACCGTCGAAGCCAAAGCCGGACTGCTGGCCGCACGGCTGACTCCGGGTCTGCTCCGCGCCCTGGCCCGAGCCAACGTAGCCCTGTAATAGCGCCTCGTTGATAACGACGCCCACGGAGAGGAGATCGGCGGATGCTCGGCCACCACCGCACCGGCTCGAAGCCGCAAGAGCCGGAGAATCTGGTGCTCCAACCACGAAACGTCACCTTTGACTGGACCGATCTGCCCACCCACTGGGTGCCCGACGAGCCCTTAATCACGCACACCTGCAACGTGCTGCATCTGCTGCTGCCTGCTGGAGAACGGTGGTTCATCGACGTATTCGCCCAGGTCGCCCCCATGATCGAGGACGTCAAGCTGCGTGAGGAGGTGGTTGGCTTCATCGGCCAGGAGGCCATTCACGCCCGATCTCACCAGAGCGTGCTCGATCACTGGAAGACCCAGGGCATTGACACCGATCCTTACGTGCAGCAAGTCGATTGGATGTTCCGCAAAGCGCTCGGTGATCGCGACCTGCTCGGCAAGCGACGCGAAGAGTGGCTGGTCGAGCGATTGGCGATCATCGCGGCGATCGAGCACATCACCGCCATGCTGGGCAACTGGGCACTCAACGCAAGCGCGCTAGACGCCGCTGGCGCCGACGCCACCATGATGGATCTGCTGCGCTGGCACGGCGCGGAGGAGGTCGAACATCGGGCGGTGGCCTTCGATCTGTTCACCCACCTCGACGGCCGGTGGCACCGGCGAGTGCGCGCCATGCTGGTCACAGGGCCGATCATGGCGTGGCTGTGGGTACGCGGGGTGGCTTTCCTGATGCGCATCGATCCCGAGTTGGGCGGTCGGGTCAAGCCGCGCTGGCGGCACTACTTCCGCGCCGGCCACCGGCGTCTGCTGCCCACCGCCCGCCAGCTGATCGGGACCACGTTCAACTACGCCAGGCCCTTGTACCACCCGTCGAAGGAGTTCTCCACCAGCCAGGCCGTCGCCTACCTCGCCACCTCGCCGGCGGCCCTCGCCGCGGAGTCCTGACATGGGCACCGAGTGGGTCGCCCCGCCCGACCTGCGGGGACGTCAACGTGCCGACCGCATGTTCCGCGCGCTCGGGACATTGATCACCAGCTACGACTGGCTCACCGCCGCCTACTCGCGCCGTCCACCGACCCGGCGGGTCGACCGCGACCTGAGCCTCATAGTCGATGAGGTCCGCGTCGAGGCGCAGGATGTCCGCAGCCTGCGGCTGGTCTCCGCCAGCGGTAGCGAGTTGCCCAGCTGGCAACCGGGCAGCCACCTTGACGTGCTGCTGCCCTCCGGACGGTGTCGCCAGTACTCACTGTGCGGCGACCCCGCCGACCGCAGCTCCTACCGGATCGCGGTGCGACGCATCGCCGACGGCGCCGGCGGTTCGCGGGAACTGCACGACTCGATCGGCACCGGCAGTGCGCTGACCGGCCGCGGCCCGCGCAACGCCTTTCCCTATGTCGACGCTGCCGGGTACCTGTTCATCGCGGGCGGAATCGGCATCACGCCGATCCTGCCGATGGTCAAACACGCGGCGGCCGGTGGTACGCCGTGGCAGCTTGTATACACCGGGCGTTCGCGGGCGTCGATGCCCTTCCTCGGTGAGCTCGCCGCGCTGGACCCTGACCGGGTGCGGATCCGCCCGTACGATGAGTACGGCTTTCCCAGCACGGGTGCAGAACTGCTGAAGTACGCGTCGGCTGGGGCCACCGTATATTGCTGCGCCCCCCCAACCATGATCGCCAACGTTCGCCGGGACCGTGGGGCGAGCGCAGCTGCGACCTTGCACTTCGAACGGTTCACCACACCGCCCATCGTGGGCGGCACGCCCTTTGAGATCGAGCTGCGGCGCAGCGACCGGGTGCGGACCGTGCCCGCCGATCGATCAGCGCTGGACGTCATCCGCGACACGGTGCCCGACGTTGCTTACTCCTGCCAGCAAGGTTTCTGCGGAACGTGCCGCACGCGGGTTATCTCCGGCGAGATCGAGCACCGGGACCGGGTGCTGACCGATCGGGAACGCACCGACACCATGACAATCTGCGTGTCCCGAAGCCGCGGTGGCCGGATTGTCCTCGACCGGTAGCTAGCGGTACCCCTATCGAACGCTGACCAGGTCGACGACGAACACGAGGGTCTCACCAGGCTTGATCGCCCCACCAGCACCGCGGTCCCCGTAGGCCAGGTGCGGCGGGACGGTCAGCCGCCGACGGCCGCCGACGCGCATGCCGACGATCCCATCGTCCCAGCCCTTGATCACCCGTCCGGTGCCGAGCCGGAACTCCAGCGGGGAGCCCCGATCCCAGGACGCGTCGAACTGCTTGCCGGTGGAGTGCGAGACGCCGATGTAGTGCGCCCTGATCTGCGAGCCGACGACGGCCTCGGGGCCGTCGCCGACCACCTGGTCCTCGATCACCAAGTCTGTTGGGGCCGGGCCCTCGGGCACGGTCACATCGGGACGGGTCAACTCGCTCACGTGGTCTTCCTCCTCGTCATGCCGCCGCTGTCGGCGGGGTCCCATCTTGCCAGCCTGCAGGTACACCACAATCGGAGGTGCAGCGGGCCGGTCGGTGGGCTGTCCCTCGGTGCCCGCTGCGGGCTGCGTACGATTCTGGTATGCCGCACATGCGAATCGGCACGCGCTCCAGCCCGATGGCGCTACACCAAGCCGAGCAGGTCGCCACCGCGTTGGAAGCGCTGGACTCCACGGTCAGCACTGAGCTGGTCAAGATCACAACCAGTGGCGACCAGTGGATGGGTGACCTCGCGAAGCTCGGCGGCAAGGGCGCGTTCGTCCGCGAGATCGATCGCAACCTGCTCGACGGCTCGATCGATCTCGCGGTGCACTGCCTCAAAGACATCCCCGCCGACGTCCCCGTACCGGAAGGGTTGACTTTCGCCGCCTACCTGCCACGGGAGGACATCCACGACGCCGTCATCTCCCGTACCGGTGACCCGCTGGCCGAACTGCCTGCTGGTGCCGTCATCGGTACCAGCGCGGTGCGCCGCGCCGCCCAACTTCGTTTGCACTACCCGCACGTCGAGATCAGACCGCTGCGGGGCAACGTCAACACTCGCCTGATGCGCCTCGATGAGGGCCACTTCGATGCGATCGTCGCCGCGGTGGCCGGCCTGTACCGGGTCGACGAAGCTGACCGGATCACTGAGATCCTGCCGGTGCAGACGATGTGTCCAGCGATCGGCGCGGGCGTCATCGCGTTGCAGTGCCGCAGCACCGATACCGCCGTCCTTGCTTTGAGCGGTCGACTCAACGACGACGAGACCCACCGGCACGCCACTGCCGAGCGCGCCATGCTGCACGCCCTGCAGGGCCACTGCAATTCCCCCATCGCGGGCTACGCCAACACCGAGCCCAACGGCAAGCTCGCCTTGCTCGCCAAGGTGTTCAGCCTCGACGGCAGCCAATGGCTCGATTCTCACCACTGGGGCGTCGCCGATGACCCCGCAGCCCTGGGTTACTTCGTCGGCGCCGATCTGCTGCGCCAGGGAGCTAGAGCGCTCATCGACTCCATCGCACACTAACCCCTTACCGAGCCGGTGAAGTGGCCTGATCTGCTCATCCGTGC
>JBHEMR010000061.1:0-18087 GCA_046262495.1 Pseudonocardiaceae bacterium
GCCGTCGTCGAGGGCGTCGGTGATCATGGCTGCGAGTACATGACCGGTGGCCGGGTGGTGGTGCTCGGGTCGATCGGTCGCAACTTCGCGGCTGGGATGTCCGGCGGGGTCGCCTACGTGTTCGATCTGCCCACTCAACGGGTCAACCCGGAGATGGTCGACCTGGACCCGTTGACTGACGAGGACCGGGCCTTCCTGGCCGACGCCGTCGCGCGGCACCACGCCGAGACCGGCTCCGCGGTGGCCTATGCGCTGCTGGCCGACTGGGACGCCGCGGTGGATCGCTTCGGCAAGGTCATGCCCAAGGACTTCAAACGGGTACTGGCCGCTCAAGCGGCGGCGCAGCGAGACGGCCGGGACGTCGATGAGGCGATCATGGAGGCAGCGCATGGCTGATCCCAAGGGCTTCCTCACCACCGGTCGGCAAAACCCACCGCGCCGACCGGTCGAGCTGCGATTACGTGACTGGCGCGAGGTCTATGAAGACTTCCCCACCGCCGTGGTCGCAAAGCAGGCCGGTCGATGCATGGACTGCGGAATCCCGTTCTGCCATGTGGGTTGCCCGCTGGGCAACCTGATCCCCGAGTGGAACGACCTGGTCTGGCGCCAGGACTGGGCGGAGGCCATTGAGCGACTGCACGCCACCAACAATTTTCCCGAGTTCACCGGGACGTTGTGCCCAGCACCCTGTGAAGCGGCCTGTGTGCTGGCCATCAACGACGACGCGGTGACCATCAAGCAGGTCGAGATTGAGATCATTGACCGGGCCTGGGATGAGGGCTGGGTTGTCCCACAACCGCCTGCTGCGCGCACCGGCAAGAAAGTCGCCGTGGTCGGGTCCGGTCCGGCCGGGCTGGCCGCGGCCCAGCAGCTAACCCGGGTCGGCCACGACGTGGTGGTCTACGAGCGCGCGGACCGGATCGGCGGGCTACTGCGCTATGGCATCCCCGAGTTCAAGATGGCCAAGCACCGGCTGAACCGGCGGATGGATCAGATGAGCGCCGAAGGCACCGAGTTCCGGGCTGGCGTCGACGTCGGGATGGATGTCACTGCCGAGGAGCTGCGTGAGGGATTCGATGCCGTGGTGCTCGCCGGTGGGGCCACCGCGTGGCGGGACCTGCCGGTGCCTGGTCGCGAGCTGGCCGGCATCTACCAGGCGATGGAGTACCTGCCGCCGTCAAACCGGGTGCAGGAAGGCGACCTTGCCCGGTCGCCGATCGACGCGGAGGGCAAACATGTGGTGATCATCGGCGGGGGCGACACCGGTGCCGACTGTCTGGGCACCGCGCACCGTCAGGGCGCGGCCTCGGTGACCCAGCTGGAAATCTTGCCGACCCCGCCGCAACGCCGCCCAGAGACCCAGCCCTGGCCCACCTATCCGATGATCTACCGGGTGTCCTCGGCCCACGAGGAAGGCGGCGAGCGACTGTTCGCGGTGAGCACCCAGCAGTTCGTCGGCGACGCCGATGGCCGGGTGCGCGAGCTGCGGCTGGCGCAGGTCGTCTTCGAAAGCGGCAAGTTCGTGCCGGTTCCGGACAGCGAGCAAATCCTGCCCGCCGATCTGGTGCTGCTGGCGATGGGCTTCGTCGGACCGGAGAAGGGCAAGTTACTCGAAGGGCTGGGCGTCGAGTACGACGTGCGCGGCAATGTCGCGCGCGACGCGTCGTTCATGACCAGCGTGCCGGGCGTCTTCGTCGCCGGAGACATGGGCCGCGGGCAGTCGCTGATCGTCTGGGCCATCGCCGAGGGCCGCTCCGCCGCCGCTAGTGTGGACCGCTACCTCACCGGCCGCGACGTCCTCCCCGCGCCCATCGCCCCCACGGACCGGCCCGTGGCCTAGCAGCCCCGTGAGTGGCGATGCGAGCTATAACTCACATCGCCACTCACGGGTTATCCACAGGCGGGGTGTTGTCCGCAAGTGGAATAACATCGACGTGTCGCGCGGCGGGTTGGGTGTGACCGTTACGGCCATGATCGAGGGCCACTGTCCGCGCCTGCCCTGTACGCTGGAGCCGTCCCGGGCGGCCGTCTGGCGACAACTTATCCGCGATCAGCGCGGACTACTCGATACCGATCAATTACGATCGCTGGGTATCGGGCCTGGCGTGGTTGCCGCCAACCTCGAAGCCGAGCGCTGGCGACGGGTCCTGCCGCGTGTTTATGCCACCTTCACCGGTCCACTGAGCAGGGCGGCGAGGATCACCGGAGCTCTCCTCTACGGCGGCCCTCAGGCGCTGCTCAGTCATGCCACCGCGGCTGAGGAATGGCGGATGCTAACGCTCGATCCCCTCGCGCCAGTGCACATCACAGTTCCATACAGCTGCTCTGCGGTATCGCAGCCTCTGCATGTCGTGGTACACCGTTCCCGCGCCTTCCCTCACCTGATGGTGGCTACGGATCCAGCGAGGACCAGCAGAGCGGACACCGTGCTGGACCTCGCGACGAGCGAACCCGACGCGCGAGCAGGGATGCGGCGTTTCGTCGCGCTCGCTACTAGAGGCCGGGTGCCGGTTCGAGATCTGCAGAGGCGGCTTGAAGAACGGCGTCCCCGCCGGTACGGCAAGGCTCTCGGCGACGCACTTCGCTTGCTAGCTGACGGCGTGCAGTCGGCCCTGGAGCAGCGTTACGCCTGCGACGTCGAATCGGCGCACGCGCTGCCCACCGCGCAGCGTCAGCACCCCGTCGTCGTGGACGGTCGGACCCTTTGGGAGGACGTCAGCTACGACCTGATCGGCATCTCCCTCACCGTGCGGCTTGACGGTCGAGCATTTCACGACGCCCCCGAGGTGGCCTTCCGGGACCGCAGGCGGGACAACGCGGCTGAACTCGCTGCCCGCCACCGCCTGGTCTACGGCTGGGACGAGGTCACTCGGGATCCCTGTGGCGTGGCAACGGAGGTCGCTGCGGTACTGCGCCGCGCCGGATGGCACGGACCGCTACAACATTGTGTTGGCTGCGCCAACCCGTGAGTGGCGATGCGAGCTAGGGCTCGCATCGCCACTCACGGGGGCTTGTCCCCGGTCGCTCGGACTTCTCAACCGGGTGAGTCGGGCAACTCAAGATCGGCGAGCAGCAGGGCGTGGTCGCTGCCCGCAGCCGCGGCCTCGTCGGCCAGGCACTGGACGTCGAGCACCGTGAGACCGGGGGTGGCCCAGAGGTGGTCGTCGTCGGCGTTGAGCACCTGGTTCAGGTGGTGGACCGGGCCCGGACCCAACAGTGGATCGGCGCTGTCAGGTATCCGAGGGCCAGCGTCGATGCCGAAGATGACCGGGCCGGACACATCAGTGAGCCAGCTAGCGATCCCAGCGTGAAACGCCTGCTGTAATGCCGCAGCGGGCACGCCAGATGGCTGGCGACCGTGGAAACTGCATACGGCCAGCAGATCGCCGGTGGATAATGCCACTCTGGCCGCCACCGTCCGCCACAAGAACCCGGGCCGCGCCGGATCGCTGATGTCGAACGGTGCCTGGTCCAGCACCTGGGCATCGAGCAGCGCTGTGCTAGGAACACCGAGCACAGCGCAGCCAAGCCGGTACTCGCTGGCCCGCGGATTGCACAAGTCAGTGGACAGAGCGCCCCAGGAGAACTGCCTGGACTTGCGGTGCATCCGCTCGTGCGCTGAGGGGTGCGGCAGTAGCGCGCGGTAGACCGGACGGCCGATCTCCTGGAGCAGCACAAGGTCAGGCTGCAGCCGGCGAAGCAGCTCGACCTTGGCGTCCAGCAGTCCGGTCGGTCGGGAATCGACGTTCCAGCTCACCACCCGGATGCGCACTGGCGTTTACTGGTCCGCGCCAGGAGCCCGGTACTCCGCAACCCGATGAACCTCGGGCACGAATCCCCACACCGATCCCAGCCGCCCAAGTTCGAAGTCTCCGCTGACCCGCTTGCGATAGGACGCATCGATGATCGGGCGCTCGTCGATCCCTTGGGTTATCGCCAGGCACGGTGACCGGTAGGCGCAGGTCGAACAGTTCTCCCAGGAAGGATTCGGGTACATCCGCAGTGCCGGATCGATCATATCTTGTATCTCCAGCGCTACGGCGACGCCGTGCCGGGCGATTTCGAGCTCAGCCCGCGGGATATGGGTGCGGCGGAAGGACTCAGTAGCCCGCTGCGTCGTGATCCCGCCAACACCCGGCACCGCCCGCACGTGCACCTCAGGCTTGCCCGCGGCGGGCACCGCAGCGCGCAGCTCGTTGTGGATGGTGCCTTCGAGTTTTGCCAAAAAGCTCAGCTGCCAGGCCCAGCTGCGGGTGAGCGCCTGCTCGTCAAGCCGTAGCTGGTCGAGCTCCGGCCACTGCGGACCAGTGACGATCCGGTGCTCGACAAGCCAGTACAGCTCATGGTCGTCGATCACCAGCAGGTCGATCCGTACCCGGTACTGCAGCGGCCGACCGTCCGGGGTGATCAGTCCACTATCCGGGTCGGCTGGGTCAGGCAACGCGATGTCGAACTGCGAGGCGACCTGGATCGGGGTGAAACGGTCGACGTCGCTGGCCCATTCGAAATAGCGCTGCATAATTCCAGTGCCTAGCTCCAGGTGCTGCTCCCAGTCCTGGACCTGGTCAGCGGATAAGTCACGGGTCTGGGTATAAGCATCGCGCTGCCGGCGCATCGACTTCTCAAAGCCGGCGATGGCCAGCGGCCGCACGATCGCTCGGTTCCAGTCCCACATGCCGGGGAAGTAGTAGACATCGAGCGCGTCGTGGATCGCTTCACTGAAGTCGAACACCTGCGCCGGCTCAATCCGCTCGTAGTCTTGCCGTTCCCGCGCTCCGAGATCCCAGGCCCGGCGGCACCGCCGGAACAGTCGGCTCTCCCACGGTCTGGCCACATAGTTCACGCTCACGGCCACCTCCTGCCGCCCGCATCCGAACTTCGAGCGTACCGTGGCCAAGGCTCTGCGGAGGTCTGCATATGAGGATGTGCTGGTCTAGGCGGTCAGATCGCGACCGCTGATCGCAGCTTCGCCCGGTCCCCGGCGTGCGTCTCTTCGATCCCGCCACCTAGGTGTGGGCGGGATCAGCCCACACCTAGGTGGCGGGCGATGAGGATGCGTTGCACCTCGCTGGTACCTTCGCCGATCTCGAGGACCTTGGCGTCGCGATAGAAACGAGCGACCGGATACTGGTTCATGAACCCGTACCCGCCAAAGACTTGGGTGGCGTCGCGGGCGTTGTCCATCGCCGCATTCGACGAGACCAGCTTCGCGATGGCGGCCTCTTTCTTGAACGGTTCACCACGCAGCATCCGCTCGGCGGCATGGTAATAAGTCAGCCGGGCGGCGTGCGTCCGCGCCTCCATATCAGCAATCTTGAACTGGATCGCCTGATAGCTACCGATGGCGTGACCGAAAGCGTGCCGCTGCCGAGCGTACGATACGCATTCGTCAATACAGCCTTGGGCCAGGCCTACCCCCAGCGCGGCGATCGCGATGCGACCCTCGTCGAGAATGGCCAGAAACTGCGCATAACCTCGGCCGCGCTCGCCGAGTAGGTTGCTCAGCGGCACCCGGCAGTCGTTGAAGAACAGCCCGCGGGTATCCGAGCATCGCCAGCCGACTTTGGAGTAACTCTCGGAGACGGTGAAGCCCGGATGCCGGGCCGGGACCATGATGGTGGAAATCTCCTTGCGACCCCCGCTGACGCCGGTGATCGCCGTGACGGTGACCACAGCTGTGATGGTGGTGCCTGAATTGGTGATGAATGCCTTGGACCCATTGATCACCCAGTCGTCGCCATCGCAGCGAGCGGTGGTGCGGGTAGCGCCAGCGTCGGATCCACCACCGGGCTCGGTGAGGCCGAAGGCCCCGAGCCGTTGGCCGGTGCACAGCTGGGGAAGCCAGCGCTGCTTCTGCTCTTCGTTGCCGAACCGGAAGATCGGCATCGCGCCCAGCGACACGCTGTCTTCCAGTGTGATGGCCACCGACGAGTCCACCCGTGCCAGTTCCTCCAGCGCCAGGCACAGGGCGAAATAGTCGCCGCCCATCCCGCCGTAATCCTCAGGGAAGGGCAACCCGAACAACCCCATCGCACCCATCTTTTCGACCAGCGCATAGGGGAAGGTGCCGTGCTCGTAGAGATCCGCGATGACTGGGGCGACCTCCTTGCGGGCGAACTCCTCGACGGTGGCACGCAGCGCCGAATAGTCCTCGTTGAGTTCCATGGCGTGTCCTTCCTGTGGACAACCCGTGAGTGGCAATACGGGTCATGACTCGTAACGCCACTCACGGGTCAACGACCAGGAGCACGGCTTCGCGCTCGACGGTGTCGCCGGGGCGGGCGCGCAGCTCGCGAACCACGCCGTCGGTCGGCGCGGTGAGCACATGCTCCATTTTCATCGCTTCGAGCACGAGCAACCGGGCGCCTGCGGTGACCTGCTGACCCTCGACGACGTCGACGGCGATGATGGTGCCGGGCATCGGTGCGTGCACCGCCCCGGCGCCGCCCTGCTCGGGGCACCGTGCGGCATCGAGGGGCTGCTGCTCGTGCAGCTCCCAGCTGTGACCGTCGCGGCCAAGCCACACCGCCGTGCCGTCGACCGCGCAGCTGTAGCGGCGCGTGATCTGATCAAGTGTGACGACCAGGTCCCCGTCATCCCACCAGGCCGACGCGCGGGTCGCGGCGCCTTCACCCACTACGAGCTCGGCGCTGGCCGACCGGCCCCGGGTTCGGACCTCGACCGGTTCATTGCCACTGGCCTGCACCCGCCAACGGGTCCAGGCAGGCTCGCCGATCCGCCAGCCACCGGGCAGCGCGAACGGATCCACTACCGGCCCGGTGGGTTCCAGTGCCGCCAGGGCACGCAGTGCTGCCGCGGCAAACACCTGCTCAGGCAGTTCCGCACTGGGCGGCTTGCGGCGCGCCACCAGCCCGGTGTCCAGCTTTCCGGCCTGCACGTCGGCATCAGCGAGCAGGCCGCGCAGGAACCCCACGTTGGTGCCCAAGCCCAGGATGCTGGTCTGGGCCAACGCGGCGTCTAGCCGGCGCAGCGCGGTGTCCCGGTCCGGACCGTGCGCGATGACCTTGGCCAACAGCGGGTCATAGTCGCTGCCCACGGTGTCGCCGACCCGCAGGCCGGAGTCAACGCGAATCCCCGCGCCCGCGGGTTCACGGATGAGGAGCACCCGCCCTCCGGTAGGTAGGAAACCGTTGGCGGGATCTTCGGCGTAGATCCGCGCCTGCACCGCGTGACCGTCCGCGGCGACGTCGTTCTGGCGCAATCCGAGCGGCTCCCCCGCGGCGACCCGCACCTGGTAGGAGACCAGGTCCAACCCGGTGACCAGCTCAGTGACTGGGTGCTCGACCTGCAACCGGGTGTTCATCTCAAGGAAGAAGAACTGATTTGGGGTGTCCGCGGGCACGATGAACTCGACCGTGCCTGCGCCGGTGTACCCCACGGCCTGCGCGACGGCCACCGCGCACTGACCCATCCGGGCGAGGGTCGCAGCGTCGAGCAGTATCGACGGCGCCTCTTCGACGATCTTCTGGTGCCGTCGCTGCAGGCTGCACTCGCGCTCGCCGAGGTGCACCACCGCGCCGTGCGCGTCAGCCAGCACTTGGATTTCGATGTGCCGCGCGGTGGCGATGAACTGTTCGACAAGCAGCGTGCCGTCGTCGAACGCGCCACGGGCCTCCCGGCGGGCGCTGGCGATGGCCGCGGGCAAGTCCTGCGCGCGGTGCACCACCCGCAGCGCTTTGCCCCCACCGCCGGCGGACGGCTTGAGCAGCACCGGGTAACCCAGCACGTCGGCCGCGGCGACCAACGCGTCATCGTCGCAAGCCCGGCCGTCGCTGCCCGGAATCACCGGGATGCCCGCGGCCGCCACCGTCGACTTGGCTCGGATCTTGTCACCCATCACCTCGATGGCGGCGGGCGGCGGTCCAACGAAGACCAGCCCGGCGCAAGCGCAGGCCCGGGCGAAGACGGCATTCTCCGAAAGGAACCCGTAGCCGGGGTGCACAGCCTGCGCGCCGGTGCGGGCGGCGGCGTCGAGTATCGCGTCGATCGACAGGTAGCTCGCAGCCGCTGGCGGTGGACCCAGCCGGACGGCGACGTCGGCGTCGCGGACGTGCCGAGCGCCGACGTCGGCGTCGCTGTACACGGCCACTGAGCGCAGGCCCATCGTGCGCAGCGTGCGAATCACCCGAACCGCGATCTCACCGCGGTTGGCCACCAGCACGGTGTCGAACATGCCGTTCACATCCGGAAGATGCCGAAGCGGCTGTGCTCAAACGGAGCATTAGCGCAGGCTGACAACGCCAATCCGAGCACCATCCGGGTGTCCGCCGGGTCGATCACCCCGTCGTCCCACAGCCGAGCCGTTGAGTAATAGGGGTGGCCCTGGTGCTCGTACTGGGCACGGATGCGCTGCGCGACGGCCGCATCGCCTTCTGCGTCGCCAGCACCCCGGACGGCACCGAGGACCGTGGCCGCCTGCTCCCCGCCCATTACCGAGATCCGCGCATTGGGCCACATGAAGAGAAACCGCGGCGAGTACGCCCGGCCACACATGGCGTAATTGCCGGCGCCGAATGAACCCCCGATGATAACGGTCAGCTTGGGCACCCGCGTGGTCGCGACCGCGGTGACCATTTTCGCACCGTGCTTTGCGATGCCGCCGGCCTCATAATCCCGGCCCACCATGAAGCCGGAGATGTTCTGCAGGAACACCAACGGGATCCCGCGCTGGTCGCAGAGTTCAATGAAGTGCGTACCCTTGAGTGCCGACTCGCTGAACAGGATCCCATTGTTGGCCACGATGCCCACCGGGTGACCGTGCAGCCAGGCGAAGCCGGTGACCAGCGTGGTGCCGTATTCGGCTTTGAACTCCGAAAAGCGACTGCCGTCGACGATCCGGGTGATCACCTCGCGGACGTCGTAGGAGGTGCGGGAGTCCACCGGCACCACATCGTAGATGCCCTCCAGTCTCGGCTCCTCGGTGGCGATGACCTCCCACGGCCAGGCCGGGCGCGGCCCAAGGGTGCTGACGATGGAGCGGACGATGCGCAGCGCGTGGGCGTCGTCGTCGGCGAGGTGGTCGGTGACCCCGGAGACCCGGGAGTGCAGCTCGGCCCCGCCGAGCTCCTCGGCGGTCACCACCTCACCAGTGGCTGCAGCGACCAGCGGCGGCCCGCCGAGGAAGATCGTGCCTTGATTGCGAACGATCACCGCCTGATCGCTCATCGCCGGCACGTAGGCGCCGCCCGCGGTGCAGGAGCCCAGCACCGCCGCGATTTGCGGGATCCCGCGCGCGGACATCGTCGCCTGGTTGTAGAAAATTCGGCCGAAGTGCTCCCGATCAGGGAACACCTGATCCTGTTCGGGCAGGTAGGCCCCGCCGGAATCGACGAGGTAGATGCACGCTAGGCGGTTGTGCAGCGCCACCTCCTGGGCCCGCAGATGTTTCTTGACCGTTATCGGGTAGTAGGTGCCGCCCTTGACGGTGGCGTCGTTGGCGACGATCACGCATTCCCGCCCGGCCACCCGCCCGATCCCGGTGATGATCCCCGCGGCGGGGGCCTCGTCGCCGTACATGCCGGTGGCCGCGAGCGGGGACAACTCCAGGAACGGGCTTGACGGGTCCACCAGGGAGTCGACCCGGTCACGGGGCAACAGCTTGCCGCGCCCAACATGCCGTTGCCGGGCCCTGTCCGGTCCACCCAGCCGCGCGCTCCGGAGCCGCTCGCGCAGGTCAGCGACCAATGCGAGGTGCGTCTGCTGATCGTGTTCGGCCACCCCGACCAGATCGTTCACCGTGCTCACGTTAGCGCTCGGTCGCAACGCCGGGGCGCATTCAGCGGCCCTACGGAAGACCTGGGATCTTCAGCGTCACGCGGTAGAGGGATGTCTTCGCGGTGATGTAGAGGGTCCTGCGGTCAAAACCACCGAACGTGCAGTTGGAAGGCACCTCGGGGAGGGAGATCAGGCCCCAGCTCATACCGTTCGGCTTGTACACCTGCACGCCGGCGTCGGTGGCCACATACAGGTTCCCGGCGTCGTCCACCGCCATCCCGTCGCCGCCGCCGCCCGTATCGGGCACGAACATCGTGGGCGGTCCCAGGGAGCCGTCAGGCCTGACGGGGAACTTGCGCACCAGCCCCGCCGCGGTGTCGTCCACATACAGCGTCTTCTCGTCCGGCGAGAGCACCACGCCGTTCGGGCGGTTCATGTCGCTGGACTCGAGGTGCAGCGTGCCGGCCGGGTCAACCCGGAACACGCCTTGGAAGTCGAGTTCGCGGGCCTGCCCAGGCGGGAGGCCGTAGGGCGGATCGGTGAAGTAGATGGTGCCGTCGCTGCGGGTGATGTTGTCGTTGGGTGAGTTCAGTCGCTTGCCCTGCCAGCGGTCCGCCACCGTCACGACGGTGCCGTCGGCCAGTGTGCGCGACACCCGCCGGTTGTCGCCCTCGCTCACAATGAGCCGCCCCTGCGCGTCGAGCCCGAGTCCGTTGCTTCTGCCGGTCGGCATCCGAAAGACGGTGACGGTGTCGGGTGGCTGGAGCTCGTCGATGGTGCTGGCCGGTATGTCGGAGAAGAGGAGCACACCTTTCGCGGCGAGCCAGACCGGACCTTCCGTGAACGTGAACCCGCCGCGGACCTTCTCAACGTCGCCCCGCCCCAGTAGGGGGTTGCTTCCGGTCGTGGGCGGCGAATCGAGCGGCACCGACGAGTCCGTTGCTGACCCTGAAGAGCCGTCGCAGGACGAACAGAGAGCTGCCGTCGCAAGGGCTAGCCCCGTGACGGCGACGCGAACGATGCGTCTCAGGATCCGCATGGCGGCGCGAGCATACTCGCCGCAAAAATCACACGCTGGTGATGGCTTGGGGGAAGGTGAACAGCCGGTCGGGGTCATAGCGCTGTGCGACCTGGCGTAACCGGGTCAGGTTGTCGCCGTAGTAGGCCTGCGCCCAGTTCGGCATGCCGGCATCGATGTAGTTGACGTATGCGCCGCCGCCGACGATGCCGGTCAACTGATCCCGTATCTGGGCCATCGACGAGGCCGCAGCTGCCCGGCCGGTCGGGGACGTTCCCAGGTAGATCTGCATGGTGGCCAGCGCGTCTCGGTGCGGAAACGCCGTGTCCGCCGATCGAATTCGGCCGACCGCGCCGCGAAGTCCGTCGATCATCACGAGCGCCCGCCGGCCGTCGAGCACCGAAACGATCTGGGCAGGGTCGGCCAGTGGTGTGGTCAGAATCCGCGACGTGCCCACGAACGCCTCGCGATTCCATTGGTTGCCACTGGCCTGGTCGTGGCACTCGGCGGCTGATTTGGCTGAGCAGCCGGCGAAGTAGCGCATCCCGTCGAGACAGTCGTGCTCGGCAACCGTGCGTAACGTCGGCTGGCGATTGCCGATCCGGTGATTCAGGTCAGTGAGCAGGGGGTTCAGCCCGCTTGCCGGTCCGACATAGCAGCCGATGACAGTGCCGCTCGGCGGGCTGCCGCCGATGATGTTGCATTTCGACCACAGCTCGTCGGGCATGTTGCTGATCCACTGTTGCCAGCCGCCGAGGACGTCGGGCGCCGAACCCACCGGGAAGTCGAGCTGAAATACGGTCAGCTGCGGTGCTGGCACCGTGGCGAAGGTGAACGACGTGACGATGCCGAAGTTGCCGCCGCCACCGCCGCGCAACGCCCAGAACAGGTCCGGCTCAGCCGACGCCGACACCGTGCGTGCCGTGCCGTCCGCCGTGACCACGGTCACCGACAGCAGCTGATCGCAGGTCAGCCCGTACTTGCGGGACAGCACGCCGATCCCGCCGCCGAGCGTGAGGCCCGCGATTCCGACCGACGGGCAGGAACCCGCCGGCAAGCACCGCCCGGCACCGGCGAGCGCGGTGTAGACGTCGATCAGCCGGGCGCCGCCACCGATCACCGCTGTGCCGCCGGCGTTGACTTCTACGCTGGACATGGCAGACAGGTCCACGATCAGCGCACTGTCCGGGGTCGAGTAGCCGGCGTAGCTGTGCCCACCACTACGAGCCGCGATCGGCGCCCCTGCCGCCGCAGCGGCCGACACGCAAGCCTGCACGTCCTCGATGCGCCGGCACTGCGCGATCGCGGCCGGCGTCCGGTTGTCGAACAGCGGGTTGAACGACCGGCGGGCCAGCTGGTAGCCGGGCTGGTCTGGAGTGATCAGCGAGCCGGAGAGCTTCCTGGCCAGCGGCGGAAAGTCGATCGACGGATGAACTGGCCCCGCGGTCTCGAACGGTCGCGGAGGCGACGTGGTCTGCGTGCCACCACAGCCGGTCAACGCGGCCGCTGCCGCACCAAGACCGGCGGCATGCAGAAACGTGCGCCGGTTGATTGGCACCGTGCCGACACCTCCATACCTGGACATTCCGCAACACAACGATTTGATCAACTAAGCCGTTGCGGTTATGCCCTTACCGCCTCGGTCGTGGGGCGGCAGTGCCGGCAGGAGCGGTAGCCCGACGCGACCGCGGCGCCGATCGTCCGGAACCCGTGCCGGTGCGCAGCCGTGATCCGGCGCGCGTTGTGGCAGGTCGGGAAGCACACCACACCGGTGGCGTCGCTGGCCAGGAAGTGCACGCCCCGCCGCGCGAGTGTCGCGACCTCATCAATGTTCACCTGCTCCGCGCGCAGCAGCTCTTCCTTGTGCACAGGGCCGAACATGTAGTCGCCCAGCAGGCCGTCGGCGCGGACCACGCGGTGGCACGGGACCAGCAGCGGCACCGGATTACGGGCCAGCACCGAGCCGACCGCACGCACCGCACGGGGCCGCCCGGCCTCGCGGGCGACCCAGCCGTAGGGGCGGATCTGGCCGGCCGGAATGCGGCTGGTCGCGGTGAGCACGTCGCGTTCGAAGTCCGACAACCCGCGCAGGTCCAGCTGCAGTGATGCCGTCGTCGACGTGCCGCGCAGTGCGCCCAGCAGCCCAGCGGGTGCCCGATCGGCCGGGCGCAGCGGCCTGCCGAACCGGGCGCGGTAGGCCTCGGCGAACGCGGCGGCGTCGTCGCGCACCGACTCCGCAGACCGGACCAACTGCACGCCGACACCGGTGAACGCGACGAACGCCGCACCGAGCCGGCTGGGGGCGGCCAGCCAGCTGCCGAAGATCCGGTCCGCCAATCCGGGCGCGGCGGGCGCGGTGAGCCGTGCCAGCGCGTCGGTGACCGAGTCGAGATCGTTGCCCATCATCGAACCGTCCTTCCAGCTGTGAGCCCGTCGCCGGTCTCGGTGAGCAGCGCCCGCAGTCGGTGTAATCCTCGGGAAATATGAGACTTCGCGGTGCCGTCCGGGCAGCTCAGCACCTCCGCGACCTCGCTGGTGGGTAGGCCGACGACATGGCGCAGCACCACCGCCACCCGCTGGGCCTCGGGTAGCCGGGCGAGCACCGCGCCAAGCGCACGCGCGACCTCGTCGCGCTCAACCTCCTGCTCCACGCTCGGTCCGCAGGCGTGCTGGTCCATCGGCTCGAACGGCGGCGGCGGGTCCGGCCGCCGCCGTGCGTCACGGACGGCGTTGCGGGCGAGGTTGCGAACGATCGTCAGTAGCCACGGCTGCAACCGCAGCGAGGCGATCCGCTCGTTGTGGTAGCCGCGCAGCGCCTGGTAGGCGCGCAGGAAGGCCTCTGAGGCAAGATCTTCAGCGTCAGCCGGATGGCTGCTCAGCCGCAGCGCGACCGAGTAGACCACCCGCTCGTAGGCGCGGACCACCTCGGCGAAACCGGAGTCCAGATCGGCGACCAGGGCGAGACACAACTCGTCAGCGAGCATTGTGAAAGATGATGCCCAGCACGTGGCGGTCACCGGTGTGCACCGCGCTGACGCCATGGCGCATCTGCACGCGGTGATAGCCGCGGGTGCCCTGTCTGGGTCGGTGCCGGACAGGGAAGATCACCGCCTGGCTCTGGCCTGGGCGGGCCACCATCGGCCGGGACTGCTGGCGTGGCCGCTGCTCGACGAACACGCTCTCCCCGCCGGTGAAGTCCTCATCGGGCTTGCTGAGCATGACCAGGAACTGCAGCGGGAACGTCAGGTCGCCGTAGATGTCCTGATGCAGGCAGTTGTAGCCACCCGGGCCGTAGCGCAGCACCAGTGGCGTGGGTTTGTGCTGGCACAGCGTGGCGCACTCGTCAAGCAGACCGTTGAGGGTATCGGGAAACCGGCGCTCGCCTAGCTGCCGCGCCCACCGGTTCGCGATCGCTGCCAACGGCGGGTAGAGGCGCTCCCGCAGGGTCTGCACCAGCGGCGGCAACGGATCAGCGAAGTACCGGTAGCTGCCGTCGCCGAAGGCATGCCGCGCCATCACGACGGTGGCGCGAAACCGGGCGTCGTCGTCGAACATGCCGACCAGCTCGGCGCACTGCTCAGGTGACAGCAGTGGCGGTGTCATGGCGAAGCCCGAGCCGTCGAGCTGGCTTTCCAACGCCGACCAGTCGAGGTGTGCCAGCGCGGGCAGTGCGGACTCAGTAGGTCGGATCAAGATCTTGCTCATCACAATCCTCCTCGTCGACGTCAGTGCCAGCACCGGGTGCCCGTGCCTGTCTGAACAACAACCCCACGCCGCTGCGACCGGTTGCACCCGTCGCGGCTGCTCGCCCACCATGCCCGAGAACCTGGGAGCCGTGAGCGACTACGAACTCGTCAATGAGTTGTCCGAGAGCACCACAGTTGGGTCGACCCCTCGAACGTCGAGCAGCTCGCCGCCTGGGACGGCGACGCGGGCGCTTACTGGCGCACGTGCCGATCGCTTCGACGAGGGGGTCGCTGGTTACCGCGAGCAGTTGCTCGCCGCGGCGGCGGGCACGAAGTGATGTTCTTCCGCGGTGGCCCAACCGCGTTCACCAACATCGCAGGGCCATGAGCCCTGGCGGGGCGCCTCGCCCTCCTAACCTGGCAAATCGTTCGAGCGCAACGAATGGCAGATCGCCTTCTTTACGGCTCTGGCTGCCGGTCGCGAGCTGCCCACGCCGATGCCGGGCCCGTTCCCCCATGTTCGATCACCAGACCGAACGAGGCGTGTACTACGACTCGACAGCCTGGCTGATCGAGGCGCGACGTAGTTGACGACGTAGTTGACATGGCCACGCCGGGTCTCAAGATCGATCCCACGAGTCTTTGCCGTGGATCCATCCCGCCGCAGCGCGCACTGCCGTGAGTTTGCCGGTGCCGGCGCCGTAGAGCTCGGCTCGCGCCGAAGGACAATGCCCGGCGGGAGTCAATTACCGGCGGCGTTGGATTGGTCGCGTCGCCGCTCACCGGCTGTCCAGGAATTCGGCGAGCAGCGCCGTGGTGTGCTCCGATGCTTCCTGCGCCACGAAGTGCCCGACGCCGGACAGCACCTCGTAGCGGTAGCCGTTGCCGGCCCAGCGAGCCGAGCGGCGAGCGGTGTGCTCCAGCACGTACGGATCATCGGCACCGTGCAGCTGCAGCACCGGCACCCGCGCCACCCGGTCCACCGCGCGGGAAAACCGGCGCCCGTCGAAGCGGAACTGCGAGCGGCCGACCCATCGGTAGTACTCCAGCGCGCAGTGCGCCGCTGCGGGGATCAGCATGGCCTCACGGTAGCGCCGGGCCACCGAGGTGAACTCGCTCGACACCCGCCATCGCGGGCCCGCCCCGCCGCGCAGGATGTCTTCCACCAGCACCGCACCATCGCGGGTGAGGTCGCGCTCGGGTAGCCACGGGAGCTGGAAAGTGGCCAGGTAACGGGCCGCCGAACGCTGCGCCGGGTCGCGCAGCAGCGCCTGACCCATCGCCCGGGGATGGGCGGCGGCCAGCACCGTCACCGAGCGCACCACCCGAGGGTGCAGCGCGGCCGTGCACCAACTGAGGATCCCGCCCCAGTCCTGCCCCACCAGGTCAGCTTGACGCTCGCCAAGCGCCCGGACCAGCCCCGCCACATCGCCGGACAGCGTCCACAGGTCATACCCTCGGGGGGGCTTGTCCGAGTCACCGTAACCGCGCAGGTCCACCGCGACGGCGCGCATCCCCGCGGCGGCCAGGGCCGGGAGTTGGTGACGCCAAGACCACCAGAACTCCGGGAAGCCGTGCAGCAGGAGCACCAGCGGGCCCGTCCCGGCCTCTGCCACGTGCAGCCTGATCCCGTTGGCGGATATCTCGCGATGTGTCCACGGTCCAGGAATCCGGACCGAACTGGGATCCGGCGGACGGCTCACGCCCTGAGCGGGTCAGCGCTGGGTTCCTCAGCGCTGCGCTGGCGCGTCAGCGCCACCCCGGTGTCACGGACGGTGCTGATCGTGCGTTCAGGCTTGCGAATGCTGCGCATCCTGCGCATCCCCAGCAGCGCGAACCCCACCGCAGCGGCCAACATCAGCCCGAAGACAATGCCGAATCCGGCCCACTGCGGTAGCCAGATGGCCAGCACCTCGGCCACCGTGATGAACAAGAAAAACAGACTGAAGAGCAGGATCGTCAGCGCGACGACGAAAAAGACGCTGCCCTTGACGCCCTTGCGGACCTCGCGGGTCACCTCCGCCTTGGCCAGCTCCACCTCCGAGCGGAACAGGGTGGAGAAGTGTGTCGCGGCTTCGCGAACCAGTTCGCCCAGCGACGCATCGGCGAGTTGCGGGAGTTCTACCGGTGACAGCGGGACAGCGGGTACCGCAGGTGGCGGTTCCAGTTTGGCGTGCCGGCCGGTCCGGGGCTGCGTGCCTGTCACGGCCGACATGGTGCCACGGGCCACCTCCATCGCTCACTGTGGCCGCCAGTTTTACGCTGCGTGATAGCCGAGCACCTGCGTCACTCACGCGCGCACCCGTGGGCCGAGTTCCGGTAGTCCGCCAGCACAGACGGACGTCGTGCGCCGCAGACGCTAGGTGTTGATCGTGGCAGCGTGCCGCGCCTACTCTTGATCAGATCACGAAAGGACTCTTGCGATGAGGCGTGTCTTCAGCGCGGCCGGATTTGGCGTGGTCGCCTTGCTTACCGCAGCCGCGTGCGGCGGCGCTCTGACCGGCACCCAACCCACCGCCGGAGCCCCTCCGCCGGCAACCAGCACCGCCAGCGCGCACAACGCCGTCGACGTCGCCTTCGCCCAACAGATGATTCCGCACCACCGCCAGGCCATCACCGTGGCGGGGCTGGCCCCGACCAGGACGGCCAACCCCAAGGTCCGCGACCTCGCTACCCAAATTGCAACCGAGCAAAACCGGGAGATCGCGACCTTGAACAGCTGGCTGCAAGCCTGGCACGCCCCACCGGCTAAGGACGACCTCGGCGCGGGCTCTGCCATGGGCGGAATGGACCGCGCGGCAACTGTCGGCATGATGAGCAACCAGCAGATGAGCCAACTTGCCAAAACTAGTGGACCGGCCTTCGACCGGCTGTTTCTTCGGCTGATGATCGCCCATCACCAGGGCGCCGTGCAGATGGCCACCACCGAGCTATCCGCCGGCCGCAACCCCGACGCCATGCACCTGGCCACCTCGATCCAACGCAACCAAAACGCGCAGATCGCCACCATGCGCAAGCTGCTCGCCGCCAGCTGAGCCGGATCAGTGCAGGTGCACTTGTTGGTCAGGCGAGCAGTCCCGCGCAGGCTAACTCCGAGCGCAGCGCCTGGGCCGAGGTGAAGTGGACGGTGGTGATGCCCATCCGACGGGCGCCGTCGACGTTGGACTCGGAGTCGTCGACGAACAGCACGTCCGCCGGCGTCGCGCCCAGTACGGCCAGCGCGGCGGCGTAGGCGCTCGGGGACGGCTTGGTGGCCCGGGTGGTGGCGCTGAACAAGGGTATCGCGATCCGGGCGTGCACCGCTGGCAGCACCAGGGGCAGGGTGTCGCGGAGCAGCGCGTCGTTGTTTGTCAGCAGGGCGCGGGTCACGCCCGGCGCGACGCTGTCGATCACGGCGAGCACCTGGTCGTCCGGGGTGAACGCCGATGCCCACAGCTGGGCCAGCTCGTGGTCGTCGCAGTCCAGCCCTAGCTGCTCGCGCAGCACGTCTCGGATGCCGGCGGCATCCAGCTCGCCGCGGTCACACCGGTCCACGATGCCCGAGCCGTAGAGCCGTTCATCGACCTCGGCGGTCTCTAGGCGCGAGGTGGCGGCGAGGCGCTCGAGGCGAGCCGTGGAGTCGAACCGGCACAGGACACCCGCCAGGTC
>JBHEMR010000062.1:0-8673 GCA_046262495.1 Pseudonocardiaceae bacterium
CGTGCCATCCGCAGGGTGACCCGGCGCTCGATATCGTCGTCGGACGGGCGTGGGTGCCCGAGTTCGATGACGCCACGCGCGACGTCTCGGGTCTGGAGCAGACCGGGTATCAGCTGGGGTTGATAGGTGCGGATGACCGAACTGGCCTGCTCTAAGCCGAGGTAGATCTCAAACCAGCTCGCCACGATGTCGCTGTACTGATGCCACCAGCCGGGCACGTTGGCCCGCCGAACCAGGGTCAGGAACGCCCGGCGTTCCTGCTCATCGGTAACCCCGTAGAGGCTCAGCAGGTCGGCCACGTCGCGATCTCGGAAGCCGACCCGACCCAGCTCCATGCGGCTGATCTTGGCGTGGGACGCCCGGATCGCGTGCCCGGCCGCAGCGGCCGTGATTCCGTGCGCTTCACGCAGCCGACGCAGTTGAGTGCCCAACACGATACGCAGCGCGGTCGGCCCCGGCGATCGCGCCGCAACGGCCGCACCGCTCGGATCCTCACTCCACCGAGGCGTGCTCACGATTTCCCTACGGTTGAAGAGCACTATGGACGCTTTCACCATAGACGGGTAGATCGGGCTGCGTAAGACCCAGCGAAGTTAAACTCGACCGCTGAACACGGCGACGCCGTTCGGGGTGTTCGCGGTCAAGCTGAACTGGCCGGAGCCGCCGACGAACACCTTGGTCAGCGTCACTGAGGTGTGCGCGACGATCGGAGACCGGTACATCCAGTCTCCCTCGGCGGACTCGGGCACCGTCGCGTGGTTGAGTTTCCCGACGAAGGAAGTCGACACCGGGTTCCAGTTCCGCTCGCCGTTATTGGTCAGGGTCACCGGTACCAAAATCACCGGCTCACCAGTCTCCATCGAGGTGCCCACTGTGGGCGCCCCGGCTACGATCGTGTTCCCATCGCTGGCGGTCCACAGCTGATCGAAGGCCATCGTGGTGCCACTGGGAGTCGCCGCTACGGCCGGTGGCGCGGTCACCGGTGGCGCGCTAGCGAGGTGCGTGGTGGTGCCGGTCACGCCGACGCGCTGGGTGGCGCCCTTTACCGCGGCCAGCGCGGCGATTCCTAACCAGGTCGCGTACACCACAAGCCCGAACGCGACCAGCAGGCCGAGCGCGAAGCTCACCACGCCGAAGTGGTTCGTTGGCCGCAAGCGACGCGGTTGCGGGCCACAGAAGCGGTATGGCGACGCAGATGCGGACACGAAGCCTCCAGGAGTGTGCGGAACAGCGTGCCGCGACCGACCCCACGCCGGTGACCACTGGTAGCAGTCATCCTAGTTTTCGTTCCTAGAGCCCAGTTCGTTAACAACCCGAACGAGTGGTCAGCTACATGGAGTAGCGTGAAATAAGCCGAGATCCGGATGCGTTCGACTGTTGGTGAACCAGCGCGGGCGCGCCGACGAAGGAGAACAAAGGGCGCACCGGAGTAATGTGATGGAATGGATGGCATGAAGATGGCATGAAGACTGTGAGCGATCAGCTGGGGCGCGGTGTGCGGGACCTGCGGATCTCGGTTACCGATCGGTGTAACTTCCGCTGCTGTTACTGCATGCCTCGTGACGTTTTCGGTACCGGCTTTGCGTTCATGGATTCTTCGGAACTGCTGTCGTTTGAAGAGATCGTTCGGGTGACGAAGGTCTTCGCTGGCCTGGGTGTTGAAAAACTGCGACTGACCGGCGGGGAACCGTTGCTCCGACACGGCATCGAGGCGCTTGTCGAGCAGCTGGCCGGCATCGACGGCGTCGATGACGTGGCCATGACTACCAACGGCTCACTGCTGGCGAAGAAAGCGCGCTCGCTGCGCGATGCCGGGCTGTCCCGGGTGACCGTCAGCCTGGATTCCCTTGACGCCCAGACGTTTCGGACCATGAGCGACGTGAAGATCCCCGTCTCCCGGGTGCTGGAGGGCATCGCCGCCGCCGCTGATGCCGGACTGACCCCAGTGAAGATCAACGCGGTAGTCAAACGTGGACTCAACGCCGGCAAAGGCATCCTCGACCTCGCCGCCTTCGGGCGGGAACACGGCTACATCGTGCGCTTTATCGAGTTCATGGACGTCGGCGCCACCAACGGCTGGCGGATGGACGACGTCGTCTCGGCGGCGGCGATTGTCGGGGCCGTCAACGGCGAGTGGCCGATCGAGCCGGTGGATCCGGCCTACGTCGGCGAGGTGGCCGCTCGGTACCGTTACCTCGACGGCGCGGGTGAGGTCGGCGTGATCACTTCGATCAGTCAGCCGTTCTGCGGCACCTGCACTCGGGCGCGCCTGTCAGCCAAGGGCGAGTTGTACACCTGCCTGTTCGCCGGCCTGGGCCACGACCTCCGGACACCGCTGCGCGACGGAACCAGTGATGACGAGATCGAAAAGCACATCACCAGTATCTGGAAGGGCCGAACCGATCGTTACTCAGCCCAGCGCACCACCGCAACGCTAGGGCTTCCCAAGGTCGAGATGAGCTATATAGGGGGTTGACGCCTATTGCGAGCGGCTCCGCTAGTCGGCGGCAAGCCGTCGCTCATATCGCCACTCACGCGCTGCTTGCAGCATTATCTCGTTTTCGTTCGAGTCGCCGATAGTGACGCGGACGCCGTCGCCGGAGAACGGGCGGATGACGACCTTGTGCTCGAGGCAGTGTTTGTTGAAGGCCGTGGTTTGCTCGCCCAAGGGCAGCCAGACGAAGTTGGCCTGCGAAGACGGCACGGGATAACCCATCGCGATCAGCTCGGTCCGGACCCGGTCCCGTTCGGCGGCCACGCTCCGGCAGCGGGCCAGCATCTCATCCTCGACGTCGAGGCTCGACAGGGCGGCAAGCTGGGCTAACGAGTTGACGCTGAACGGCACGGACACCTTGTGCAATGCCGTGGCGACCGGCTCAGGCGCCGCGCAGTACCCCACCCGCAGTCCGGCCAGCCCGTAAGCCTTGGAGAACGTTCGCAACACCACCAGGTTGTCTCGCCGCCGGTAGAGATCCATGCCGTCAGGCACCGCGGGATCGGTGACGAATTCGTGGTAGGCCTCGTCCAGGGCAACCAGCACGCCGTCGGGTACCGCGTCGAGGAACGCGACCAGCTCGTCGCGTCGCACGGCCGTGCCGGTCGGATTGTTGGGATTGCACACGAAGATCAACCGGGTTGCTGGAGTGATCGCGTCGAGCATCCCCGTCAGGTCATGGGTGTGGTTACAGCGCAGGGGTACCGTGCACTGCCGGGCTCCGACGATCTGGGTGATGATCGGGTACGCCTCGAAGGAGCGCCACGCGAAAAGCACCTCATCGGTCGGTGCGCAGGTGGCCTGCACCAACTGCTGGCACAGCGCCACGGATCCGGCTCCGACGGCGAGGTGAGACGGTGGCACGTTCAACCGGACCGCCAACCGATCCACCAGCGCAGGCGCCCCGAGGCTCGGGTAACGATTGACCCCCGCGGCGGCGTCTCGGATCGCTGCGACGACGCTAGGCAACGGGCCCGCGGAGACCTCGTTGCTGGCGAGCTTTACCGCTCCCGGGATGCTGCGACCAGGGACGTACGCGGGCAACGACTCCAGGTCAGCCCTGGTGTGGGCGGTCATCGAGCCTCCTGCTCGCGGCGCGCGGCCAGCGGATCGGGCGAGCGCCCAACCTCACCGTAACCGGTAGCAGGGAGGCCGTCGTCGCTGCCGGCCGACACAGCCGGTCACCCGGGTCCGTTGGCCTGGTTCAGTCGATGAGGTGATCTTCGGAGCCAACGCTGCTGAGCGGGTAAGATGCCCGGTCACCCGGTGTTCGCTATCGACGAGTGGGGCGCGGCATGACGCAACGCAGCCTTGAACAGATCCCGCTCTGCGACGGCACTGGGCTTCAGCTGACGGTCGCTACCCCGGAATCCGCAGTCCGCGGCGGCATCATCGTCGAGCCTGACGTCCGCGGCGTCACCGATGACGTCTGGCAGCTCGCCGCTGGCCTGGCCGGCGAGGGCTGGCTGGCCGTGATCCCGCATCTGTTCCACCGCGACCGTATCGACGAGCTGCCCGCCGACGGGGCCACCGTCCGGCGCCATCTCGAGTGGTTGACCGAGGAGTACATCCACGCCGATACCGACGCCGCCTTGCGCTGGTTGGCGCAGCGCCGCGTGGCTGCAGACCAAATGGGGGTAGTGGGCTTCGGTCTGGGTGGTGCCATTGCGCTGATCGTCGCCACCCGACGGGTTCTTGGTGCGGCGGTGACTATCGGCGGGATCGGGGTAGCGGAGCCGGTGGTCGCGGGTTTGCCCGCGCTGGTCGACGTTGCCGCCGAGCTGCGCTGCCCCTGGCTGGGTATTTACGGTCAGGATGGTGCCGTGCCCGAGGCGGAGGTGAACAAACTGCGGGATGCCGCCCACTCCGCCCACGTCGCCACCGACCTGGTGCACTGCTGCTTCCACACCGATCAGTCCGTCGCCCCGGAGGCCTGGGGTCGCACCCTGAACTGGTTCGGCTCTCACCTGCGCTAGCGTGCTTGTGAGTGGTACCACGAGAACATGAGCGAGCCCCAGATCCTCTGGCTGCCCGATCCGGACGTCGTCGCCAGGTCCCAAATGGCGGCGTTTCGTAGCTGGTTGGCGGCGCAGCGGGGCGTCATCGTGGCTGACTTCGATGCGCTGTGGCGCTGGTCGGTGGCCGACCTGGCGGGGTTCTGGGGGGCGCTCGCCGATTTCGCCGCCGTCCGGTTCCATGCCACGCCACAGCGGGTGCTCACCGACGAGTCGATGCCCGGGACACGGTGGTTTCCAGGCGCGACGCTGAACTACGCCGAGCACGCGCTGGCTCCCGGGCCCGGCAAGAGTGACAACGACCTGGCGGTGATCTTCCGTCGCGAGGACGGTGCTCGAGATGACCTGAGCTTTGGATTGTTGCGCCAGCAGGTGGCCGCGGCGCGCTCGGCGCTGGCGTCGCTGGGTGTCCGCCAGGGGGACCGGGTGGTCGCGCTGGTGCCGAATTCGCCGGACACCCTGGTGGCCTTCCTCGCTACCGTCAGCCTTGGCGCCATCTGGTCGTCGTGCTCGCCGGACTTCGGCACCCGGGCGATCACTGACCGGTTCACCCAGCTCGCGCCCACCGTGCTGATCGCCGTCGATGGGTACCTCTACGGCGGCAAACGTTTCCACATCCGGTCCACGGTGGACGCGCTGCGCGATCAGCTGCCATCGCTGCGCGCCACGGTGCTGGTGCCCTACTTGGAATCCCGCGCGACGCTGGATGCCACCGTGCGCTGGGACGATCTGCTCGCCGCGCACTCCGACGCTGCGCTGGCATTCGAGGCGGTGGGCTTCGAGCATCCGCTGTGGGTGCTCTACTCCTCGGGCACTACCGGGCTGCCCAAGGGCATCGTGCACGGTCACGGCGGCATCGTCCTGGAGCACCTCAAGGCGCTGGCGCTGCACGCCGATCTCGGGCCAGGCCAGCGGTTCTTCTGGTTCACCACCACCGGCTGGATGATGTGGAATTACCTGATCAGCGGGCTGCTGGCGGGTGCAACGATCGTGCTCTACGACGGCAGCCCCGGGCACCCCGACCTCGACACACTGTGGCGGCTGGCAGCGGAGGAACGGGTGAGTTATTTCGGCACATCCGCACCGTTCATCCAGTCCTGTCGCAAGGCCGGCTTGCGTCCTGGTGCCGAGCTGGATCTCACCGTGCTGCGAGCGGTGGGCTCGACGGGTGCCCCGCTGCCCGCGGCGGGTTTCCGCTGGATCGCCTCGGAGATCGGCTCCGGCGTGCAAGTCTGTTCGGTGTCCGGGGGCACTGATCTGTGCACGGCCTTCCTGTGTGCCGCCCCGGATGTGCCGGTATGGGAGGGCGAGATTTCCTGCCGCGCGCTGGGGGCCGCGGTGGTAGCCCTCGACGAGGCCGGCCGGGAGGTGATCGACGACGTGGGTGAACTGGTGATCACCAAGCCGATGCCGTCGATGCCGGTGTGCTTCTGGAACGATCCGGACGGCACCCGCCTGCACGAGGCGTACTTCGAGCTGTATCCCAGGCTCTGGCGGCACGGCGACTGGATCAAGATCACCCCTCGAGGTTCGTCGGTGATCTACGGTCGGTCCGACGCCACGCTCAATCGCGGTGGTGTGCGGATGGGCACCGCGGAGTTCTACGCGGTGGTCGAGGGCGCCGACGAAGTGCTCGACTCGCTGGTCATCGACACTTCAGGCGTTGGCGCTGACCATGGTGAGCTGCTGTGCTTTGTGGTGCTGGCGGCCGGGGTGTCGCTGGGTGACGTCGAGCCGCGGTTGCGTGCGGCGCTGCGCAGTGGTCTGTCGCCCCGGCATGTGCCCAACCGGTTCATCGTGATCGACGAGGTGCCCCGCACCCTCAACGGCAAGAAATGCGAGGTGCCGGTAAAGAAGATCCTTGCCGGCATGGACCCGGCGCGCGCGGTGAGCTCCGACGCGCTGCGTAACCCCGAATCGCTGCGCCCATTTGCGGCGTTGCGTGATCCGTGATTGCGTGGGCTCACGAGATCTCGCCGGACAACCGGATCGACGCGCGGCGCGTCTAAGAAGTCGGACCTGACATCCACCCGAGGAGCTTGGCCTCCCCATGACTGATGACGGTGACGCGCTACAGCTGACCGGCGGCATCCCGCTCGGCGGCACGGTCAACATCCGTGGTTCCAAAAACGCGGTTCCCAAGCTGATGGTCGCGGCGCTGCTGACCGAGGAACCGGTACTGATCCACAACATCGCGCAGATAGTCGACACCTGGCTGGTCAGTGACCTGCTCGAGATGCTGGGATGCAGCGCCGCGCAGCCGGCGGACGGTCAGCTGCGAATCGAGGCGCGCGGTATCCACACCGCCGGGACGCGCGATCTGGAGTACTTCCATGTGCGCAGCCGGATCCCGGTGCTGACCTGCGCGCCGCTGCTGCACCGCACCGGTCACGCGGAGCTGTGGAAGCCCGGTGGTTGCAGCATCGGCGAGCGTCCGGTCGATCTGCACTTGGAAGTCCTCCGCGCGTTCGGGGCGATCAGCCAGCGCACCGACACCGGTTTCAAGCTGACGGCCGAGATCGGTGGGCTGCGCGGTGCAGTCGTCGAGCTGAAATACCCGAGTGTGGGTGCGACCGAGCAGTTCCTGCTCGGGGCGGTCGTCGCTGCAGGCGATTCTGAACTGCACAACGCCGCGACCGAGCCGGAGATCATTGACCTGATCTCCATGCTTCAGCGGATGGGTGCACTGATCACCGTCCAGCCCGGTCGTGTCCTGCAGGTCACCGGCGTCTCCCGGTTGCGGGGGGTCTCGCATACCGCCATCCCGGACCGGCTCGAAGCGGCTTCCTGGGCGAGCCTCGCATTGGCGACCGACGGACGGATCACGGTGCGCGGCGTCCGGCAAGCCGATCTTGGAACGTATCTGAACGTCTACCGGCGCGCGGGTGGCGAGTTCGACTTCTCCAGCGACGGCGACGAGGTGACGTTCTGGCGGGAGAAGGCGATGCCGCGGCCGCTGGTCATCGAAACCGACGTGCACCCGGGTTTCATGACCGACTGGCAGTCCCCAATGGTCACTGCACTGACGCAGGCAGACGGTGTGACGGTGGTGCACGAGACGGTGCACGAAAACCGGCTGGCGTACATGAAGGCACTCCAGGCGCTCGGCGCTCAGATGCAGGTTTTCACCGAGTGCCTCGGGCGCACCCCGTGTCGTTTCGGATCGCGCAATCACCAACACTCGGCCGTCGTGGTCGGACCCACCAAGCTGCAAGGGACCACCGTGCACGTCCCGGACCTGCGCGCGGGTTTTTCCTACGTCCTGGCCGCACTCGCGGCGCAGGGCGACTCGACGGTGACCGGAGTCTCGCTGCTGGACCGCGGCTATGAGAGCTTCCGCGAGAAGCTGATCGGTGTCGGAGCCAAACTCCGCTGACCGGCGACGCTGCGTCACGCTCCGCGGTAGGTGCCGAAGCTCCACAGGGTGCCTTCCGGGTCCCGGACGGTGAACCCGCGTGAGCCGTAGTCCTCGTCCCTGAGTCCGCGGACGACCTCGGCACCGGCCAGGGTGGCCCGCGCGAACACCTTGTCGGGCTCGTCGGTGACGACGTATATCGATGTCGTGCCTGGCTTTAACCGGCCGAATTCGCTGTCGTCGGAGGTCGAGCCGAGCATGACGCCGCCGCCTTCGGGCCAGCGCAGCTCGGCGTGCGCGATCTCTCGGCCACGGTCCCCAGGCACGACGAGGGTTTCGACGAAGCCGAAGGCTTCGACCAGAAAACGGATGGCGGCCGGTGCGTCTGCATAGGTCAGCGCAGGCCAGATGGTGGGTGATGGAGTCTTGGTCATGCCATCGAGGATGCACCGCATGCGGCGCCACCGGCACGTGAACTCGACGTCCCGCACGTTCAGGGGCGGGCGATACGTCGGCACTGTCGAGTTCACGGCGCGCCGAGAACCGCCCGTACCGGCCCGCAGCACTTGATGATCGGGCTGGCGTTTCACTGACGGGTACCGCTGTGACCAGCGGTGTTGGCGCCACCGGACGGTCGGTTACCCGCTTTGCTCGATCAAGGGCGCGCTGTGTAGGCTGCGTGTCTGGCGGCCTCGAAGGGCCCCGGGAGGCTTCGCCTAGTCTGGTCTATGGCGCCGCACTGCTAATGCGGTTGGGGGTTACGCCCCCTCCCGGGTTCAAATCCCGGAGCCTCCGCGGACGGTCAGATC
>JBHEMR010000063.1:0-9487 GCA_046262495.1 Pseudonocardiaceae bacterium
ACCGATGTGGGTATGTCCTGGACACAGGTCTGGGACACCCCGGCGATCCGGCTGGAAAAGGTGCAGTACTTGCTGCCGCGGCGGAAGTGTCTGTGCTGCCAGAAGACCACCACCGCGGCAGTGCCGTTCGGGCAGGCCGGGACCGTGACCTACGGGCCGAACGTAAATGCCGCGGCGATCCTGCTGGGCTCGGCGGGGAACGTGCCGGTGGAGCGCAGGCCGTGGGACAGGGAGTGGTCAACGAGGATCCGGAAGTGGGCTGCCAGCACCCGGGTGCGCTCGGTGGTGTCGTGAACAAGCCTTCGGGCGACCGCGAGATTTCAGAACGCCTCGCTGATCAGGGCGGCGACTCGATCGGCGTCGGTCGGGGTGGCGCGGAGGATAGCGCGGGTCATGGGCTTAGCACCTGTTTGGTCGCGGTGGTGTCAGTGTGTTGATCCGGTGCGGCTACGCCGAACCCGGTGTGTGCGCTGGAGGATTGTCGTGCCCAGGCTGACGCCCGACCCGATCGCCGCAGGTGCCACTGCCCGGATAGCACCGCGCTGACCGGGCTGGCCACCCCCGCGGACCTATGGTGAGGGTCGGGTTGTGTGTGTTGCTGTCGCGTCCCGGGCCCGACCTGGTCGGCGAGCAAAGCGCCGACCAGGTCGGGGACACCCCAAGTAGACGTCAGGCGGGCGTACACGGCCAGACTGGACGTCTCGCAGTGTGGTGCCTGCTGCTTACCGCACCCCCGGGCTGCGTCGCGGAGTCCAGAAGCGGCCCCCAGCCGCACTGCGATGACGTACCTGCGGTTTCGGTCGCGGGGCTGCGGGCCTGCGGGCACCGCGCCACTTCCAGCAGGGCCAGCCCTCTCATTGGGATCTTGGTTGGGTGTCGTCGGGTTGAGTGACGTTCCGCGTAACGTGCCGGATGCTCGGCGGCGCTGGGCCCCGAGGCAAGGCCTGTGCGCCGAGGCTGACCCACGGTCTGGTGGGATCTGATGGTGAGGACAGCGCATGGCGAAGAAGAAGCGTGGTCGGGTCCTAACCGCTACCGCCGACCGGCTTGTCACGGGGTGGGCCGGTCCAGGTGGTACTCGTGTCCGGCTTGCCCGGCCTGGTGATGCCGACCAAGTGACCGGGCTTCTCGCGCTGGCTGACATATCTTTGGACCCGGCGGTCGGCGCAGTGATCAAGGCGGGAACCGTGGCATCTACCTTGTTGCTAGGTCTGGACCACGGTACCAATGACATGCTGCGCCCGCTGGTTGAGGCCGTAGCCGCCGGCAACCCTGACGACGCCACGCCCGGGCTGGTCTTGGTACTGGTCGCAGAGGGTCGCGACGGGTCTCTGCGTGGCGTCTTGCAGGCTGTTCCGCCCACCAACGTCTTGGCTGATGGCGTCGAAGGCGGCGTACCTCTGCCGAACGCTGTGCTTGGCGCGGCGAAGGTCACCAAGATTCGGGCTCTTGCAGTCGCCGAGGACGCCCGCGGCATGGGTATCGGTGAGACGCTGATCCGGCGCAGCGTCGGAATCTATCGACAACTGGGGTACTTCCTGGTCTACGGCCAGTTTCCCACCGGGTCGGGCCTGGAGAAGTACTACTCCCGCCAGGGCTTCACCGTGCTTGACGAGGGCCAGCACATCGACCTGAGTCGACTGGGCCTGCCCATCCATATCCGCACGGATCCCTCGGAGCCGGAGCGGCTGTTCGTCCGCTGGCGTTGAAGCACGCGAAGATCCTTTATGGGCAAGCGATCCACCCCAGTACCAGCGCCCCGACGTCCTGGCCGAGGACCAAGCCATCGTCCTGATCGGTGCGCTGGCCTACGGACACCGACCGGAATTGTGGAGCGCAGGAAAGAGCGCAGCGAAAATGTCAGTGGCCGGTGATGTGGTGACGGCCGGTCCATAGTGGCCTCGCTTGATCAAATCGGCTGAGCCGCGGGGCTACACGGCGGACGGGGCGACGGGCGGTAGCCGGCGTCGGCGAGCCACGCTCGGGCCCGGCCGCGCTGACGTTCCTCGGAGAAGGCGAACCACCGGTCCAGCTCATCGGGCGTGCGCCCGAGCACATCTTTGAATCGGCGGAACGCCCCTCGGCCTTGAATGGCAATCCACAACCGGTCGGCCCGATCAGGATCGGCAAGGGACTCGATGAACGCCTCCATGTCGCGGTAGCCCTCCCGCGAGCCCTCGCACACGACCCACAACCACCGTTCCTCGTCCTCGTCCTCCTCCGTCTCCTTGCCGATCTCCTGCGCGTAGTCGATCGCGGCCCGGGGCCAGACCTCGCCGGTTCGCACATCCACGCGGCCCCCGCCATGAATCGGGTCGCCTTCCAGGATGCCCGCGAGTTCCTCGAGGTCGATCGGCAGCGATCGCAGCATCGGGGTGGGTCCCGTCCCAAGCAACGCCTGTAGATGCTCGACCAGCTCGGTATCGCCGTACCAGCCACGCTCACTCAACGCGGAGACGCAGTCAGCGGCCAGCTCGGGCGCGCCGTCGACCTGCCCGGCGAGCGCGGAGATCAGCCCGTCCCCGATCAGCTGCAGGGCAGCGGCTCCACCGCGATCGTCGGGGCGAAGCCCAGTCCGGGCGAGCGCGACGACCGCCCGACCGTCTCCCCGGTACACCGCCCCGCGCAGCTGGGCCCGCCACTCCTCCACCGGCATGGCGCCTAGTCTGCACAGACCGTGACCGAGGCGCACAAGCTGCGCCAGGGCCCTGTCACCCGCGTGCAACGCCAAGCTCCCCACCGCCAAAACAGCGTCCACGGCACCCGGACCATGGATGGTGCTGTCAAGTTGGTCACTGTGAGCTGGGATCCGCGTCAGATGGATCACCATGGACTGGTGGACACCGCCGCCTCATCGTCGTTGTACCGAGGTCACCGGTACCCGGTGGAGATCATTAGCCACTGCGTGTGGCTGTACCACCGGTTCCCGCTGAGCCTGCGGGAAGTGCAGGAGATGATGGCCGAACGCGGAGTGATTGTCTCCCACGAGAGCATCCGGGCCTGGAGCCAGAAGTTCGGCCAAGCCTACGCCAACGGGCTGCGCCGGCGCCGGCCACGCCCCGGGGACAAGTGGCACCTTGACGAGGTGTTCATCAAGGTCAACGGCCAGCGGCATTATCTGTGGCGGGCGGTGGACCAGCACGGCAATGTCCTGGACATCCTGGTCACCTCCCGGCGTAACGCGAAGGCCGCGACCAGGCTCTTCCGCAAGTTGTTCAAGGGCTCGCGCTACATACCGAGGGTGCTGGTCACCGACAAGCTAGCCAGCTACGGCGTGGCCCACCGTCGGTTGATGCCCGGGGTGGGAACATCGCCGGTCGAAGTATCTGAACAACCGGGCGGAGAACTCCCACCAACCGACACGGCAGCGCGAACGGGCGATGAAAGGCTTCACCTCAGCGGGGCACGCGCAGCGGTTCCTCTCGGCGTTCAGCGGGATATCACCGCACTTCCGGCCCCGCCGCCACCGCCTCACCGCGGGTGCCTACCGACACGAAATGACCACCCGCTTCACCACCTGGAACGAGGTCGTTGGCCTGCCCACGGCTGCCTGACCGGGGCCGGGAAACAGCCCGCCGCCCGGCTCCCACACGCGACATCACCCTCGACACCCAACAACTTGACAACGCCGAGGAGAGCTACCGGCAGGAACAACGCGGCCGACCCGGCGCGAACACCCGCTACCGCCGCCGCACCCACACCCGGTTCACCATCAGCTGGGACATCACCCTGGACCGCGTCGCCCACGACACCGCGTCCGACGGCTGCTTCCCGCTGATCAGCAACGACACCACACTAAGCGACGCCGAGGTACTCGCCGCCTACCGCTACCAGCCCACCTCGAACGCCGCCACCACCTGCTCAAGTCCGTGCACGACGCCGCGCCGGTGCTGCTGCACAACCCCGCCCGGATCGAAGCGCTGTTCTGCTGCCAGTTCCTCGCGCTGCTCATCGGCGCCCTGATCGAACGCCAGATCCGCACCGCCATGACCGCCGCGCACGCCACCGACATCCCACTCTACCCCGAGTTCCGTGCTGCGCCGCACCCTCGACCGCCCAGATCGTGGCATCTTCGCCGACCTCACCCGCCACGAGCTACGCCGCGACGGTCGACTCATGCAGACCTTCCAGCCCGAGCTCAACCCACTACACCAGCAGGTCCTCCAGCTGCTCGACGTCCCCACCAGCAACTACACCAGCGCCTAAGCCCACCCAAGTGGGGCGCATATTGGACACGAGACGTGCGGAAAGCGCGGCCATCGGCTCGGTGTGCTCGCATTCTGCGGGGCGCCGGTGCGGCGCGGTTCGGCGACCGTTGCGGTCACGCCAAGCACCCGTGCTGAAGCTTTCGACCCTGTCCACGGCCTCTGGCGGCATGGAGACTGCCGGTCTTGTCCGGCTAACAGCCAATGAAGGTTTAGGGGGATATGGGTGGTATGGGTGTTCCCCGTCTCCGTCTTGGATTCTTTAGGCAGAGCAGGAGCATCGGGTCGGTGATGACGCGGGCACACTGTGTGATCTCGGTACCACATTCGTCGATATCGCGATATCTTTTACGACGATGCGGTCACGTGCGACACCGCGGTACGCGAGGAGCAGACCATGTACTGCACGAACTGTGGAAGTAAAATGTGGGAGGGCGCCCGGTTCTGCGCGGATTGTGGGACCGCGCGCGCTGTATCGAAAGAAGGCCTTGCTACTCGGCGGGTTGAGACGGGCAGCGTTGAGCGCGAGAGGCAGCGCGTAAGCTCGGCAGCCAGAACCATGCTTCAGTCTTCCGCAGCGGGATCGAAGAGTACTTATACCACGGTTAGCTCTGTCGTCAACGAGCTGGAAGATGACGACTGGAACCAGCGGTCGACCGACTGTCAGAACTGGTACAGGCGTTACGTGGCCCCTGCAGTTGCAGACATACTGGAACCGGCGGATATGCTCCACCGGAATCGCCACCTACGGTTGTTGGCGTCAGGCCTGTTTGCAATCGTCACGAGTTTCTTCCTTTTTGACTCCCTGCCGATTCTTGGTTTCCTCCTTTTGGTTGTCGGAATTGCGACAGTTGCAGTGACTAAGTTTGAGATAGAGTGGTCCGGGGTCGAGCTGCCGGTCCAGAAAAGAGTGATCACTGTTCCGGGAATAGCCTTGGTCGTCGGGGTATTAGTAGTGGGATATATGTTTGGACTGCTCATCTGACCAGCGGTTCTGCCAGCCGCCATGTGTGGAGCGACAGGAGAACGAGCTCTGGCGCACTTTGCGTGAAGGGTGGTTGGTCAGTCAGTTCTGGGTGGTTTGGCCGGCGCTGGGATGGCTGCTGCATTTTTGTATTTGCGGCCGATGCCGCACCAGCAGGGCGCGTTGCGTGGTGATGGCCAGGCGATTAGATCAGAGGCGCCGGTGCGAGCTCGGTGGGCGGCGTAGCCCGAGCGTGCTTCGGTGGTGGCGGGATCGCGGCCGGTGCTTGACACCAGCGTTGGAATGCGTCGAGGTGGATCGGGGCGATCCAGGACGTCTGTCCCGGGTGCAACTTCAGGGTGACTTGCCCCACCAGCGGCACAAGATGATCAATCCTGACCTGAACTGATCGTCTCCACATGTACAGCTGAGAAGTACAGCAACCGTGCCCCACCAGCCAGACGATGCCGAACCCTGTAACCATCGTTGACCTGCGCAGGGAACCTGTACCGTGCCAAAACTAGATGCAAGGCCGAGGACCAGGTGTTTCTCTGGCCGACTTAGGCTGCTCGCTTGTACTCGTTGATCACTCCGCGAGGACTGGGTAGCGTCGGATGGGCGCGTCGAGTGGGGGCGCCGTGGCCGGGTCGTGGAGTGGTGGGTGTTGGTTGAGGCTCTGGTGCGGGCGGTGGTTGTTGAAGTGCCGGGCGATCTGGTCGAGGACGGCGAGGGCGTGTCGTTCGTTGTAGATCAGGATTCTGTCGGTGCATTCCTCGCGGACACTGCGTACGAATCGTTCCGCGTAGCAGTTCGCGCGGGGTGTTCGAGGAGGGATCTTGATCACGACGAGGCCTTCGGACATGAACACCGAGTCGAAGGCAGCGCTGAATTTTGTGTCGCGGTCGCGGAGGAGGAAGCGGAATGCGCCGATGCGTGCGCCCAGGTCCATGAGGAGGTTGGCCTGTACCGTGCCAAAACTCGATGCAGAGTCTGTGACGAGGTGTTTCTCTGGCGAGCTAGGCGGCTCGCCGGTACTCGTTGATCACTCACCGAGGACGCGATGACGCTGGATCGGGGCGTCCAGCAGGGTCACCGTGGTGGGGTCGTGCAGTGGTGGGCGTTGGTCGAGGCTCTGGTGCGGACGGTGGTTGTTGAAGTGCTGGGTGAACTGGTCGAGGACGGTGCGGGCGTGTCGCTCGTGGTAGATCAACAGTCTGTCGGTGCACTCTTCGCGGACGCTACGAACGAACCGTTCCGCGTAGCAGTTCGCCCGGGGTGTTCGGGGAGGGATCTTGACCACATCGATGCCTTCGGAGGCGAAGACGGCATCGAAGGTGGCGGTGAACTTGGAGTCCGGTCGCGGATCAGGAAGCGGAAGGAGGTGATCCGCTCGCCGAGGTCCATCAGGAGGTTGCGGGCGGCCTGGGTGGTCCAGGCTGCGCTCGGGTGAGCGGTCACGCCGAGGAGGTGGACTCGTCGGGTGCGGACTTCCATGACGAACAGGACATAGAGTCGGCGCAGGGTGATGGTGTCGAGGGTGAAGAAGTCGGTGGCCAGCAGTCCGCCGGCTTGGGTGTGCAGGAAGGTCCGCCAGCCGGTGTCTGGACGGCGTGGTGCGGGGCCGAGGTGGGCGGCGGCGAGGATTCGGCGGATGGTGCCTGTGCCCAGGTGATGTCCGAGCCCGGCGAGTTCGCCTTGGATGCGTCGGTGTCCCCAGGATGGATTCTCCTGCGCCAAACGCAACACGAGGTCACGGATCTCGTCGCTGATCGGTGGGCGGCCGGGCCGGTTCGGGTAGGTCCATTTTTTCGTGATCAGGCGGCGGTGCCAGGCCAGTAGCGTGCCGGGGGTGACAATGCGGTACAGACGCAGCCGACGGGGGAGCAGCCGGGTCAAGGCGGACAGGATTGCCCGGTCCGGCCAGGAGGGACGAGGGCTGACCTGACGGCGCAGCACCGTGACTTCGTGACGGAGGATCAGGATTTCGATGTTCTTGGCGGCGGTGCTGCGGCCAAGCAACCCAAGCCAGCCGAACACCGTGACAGAGATCAGATACAGCAGTCGAAACAGCACGGCCCGCGATCATGCCATGATCACATCGATGCAACGAACACCAGGTCACCCCAGGTAACGAGTTTTGGCACGGTACAGGGCTTCTCCTGCTTATCGGGTCTGTGTCGGAACGGGTCCTTATCGGAACGACGCCAGACGCCTGGTCGCCGTCCTCGTTGTTGCAGGTCAGCTCCTCTCGGAAGTCCTTCCATAATCAGCGTGTCGCTGCGGGGCTAGGCATGGGTGTTTCCGGAACGTTCCCGGGCGTTCGGCGCTGTCGGCTACGCGGGTGTCAACGATGTGCAAGATTCACTACCCCGGTGCGCCGCTCGGCTGCGGGCTCCAGATTTCTCAGCGGCGTATGAGCACTGTAGCCTCAGCGTATGAGCGGCAAGAAGGAACGGATCACGGTAAGCTTGGATCCCGACGTCGCTGCGGAGCTCAAGGCCGCCGCCGAACGCGCTGGCGCGTCCAGTGTGTCGGAGTATGTCGAGGGCGCCCTGGATGCCCGGATGGTCCGCGAGCAGTGGCTGGCTCGCTGGTATGCCGCGGCTGGGGACGTCGATCCCGAGGCGCTGGCCTACGCCCGCCGTGCTCTGCTCGGTGAGCGGATCGATCAGCATCCGCAGGCGTCGTGAGCGGCAGGGTCCTGACCTCGTCTGCCATCGTTGATATCGCCACCGATCGCTCCGTGTACGGCCGGGCGTTCCTGGTGGCCGCCGTCGAACTGGGGATGACCTTCCCGACCCCTTCGACCGCGCTGTTGCAGGCATGGGCCGCCGTCCCGCCGCAGGCGCGGGCGCTGCTGGAGCTGTTCCTAGACGCCCCCGCGGTCGTCGTCGAGGACCTCGGCGCGTCCGTGGCCGGCCGGGCTGGCGTGCGCGCACACCCCGCGCACCAGGCCGGACGCTTCGATTTGGCGGCCGCGCACGCGGTGGACGTGGCGATCACCCGCGGGTTGGCAATTCTGACCGCAGAACCTGGCCCGCTGCGCGCGATCGACCCGGATGTAGAGATCGAGGAACTGCCCGCACTGTAGAGGCCTGGGCGCGAGCGCACCATGTCCGTCGCCCTCTGACCCGAATCCGCGAGTAGCAGGGAGAGTTGATCTTTTCTTCTTTCGTTGATCTTCGGGTGGGTGATTTCTGGGTTCGGGGCAGGATGGAGGCCCGAGTGTCGCCTCGGGTGAGCGGGTTCCGGGGTTGTCGGGCCTGTGGCCTGGTCAGGGCGTTGTCGGGAGGGCGCGTAGGCGGGCGAGGACGGCGTCGAGTAGGTGATAGCCCGGTGGTAGTCGCAGCTCTAGGGCGCCGGCGTGGCGGACCAGGCGTGCGGGTACGCGGATCAGTTTGTGCCGCAGGGTGGTGATCATGGCTTGGCCGTCGCGGACGCCGTGACCGATCAGCGTGGCGTCGGGTCCGGGGGTGGCGGTGAGCTGGTGCAGCCAGCCCGCGATGCTGACCGCGAGCAGCGCACCCCACATCCACGCCTTGTTGACCTGCGGGTATCCCGAGGGTAGGTGTCGTAGCGCGGCACCGATCTTGGCGTCGCGAAAGACGTTCTCGATCGCGGTGCGATGCCGGTACCAGTGTTCCACCGCGGCGGCTCGCTGTCCGGTGGAGACGTCGAGGTTGGTGACGATGAACGAGTAGCCGTAGACGGTGTCGGCGTCGGCGAGCTCGGTGATCGGCAGTGCCCGCTGGTCGGGGTGCAGGGTGCGCCGTCGCCGCGACCGCGGGTCGGCGCTGACCTGGTCGGGAGTCAGCCGGACCCGGCGGATCAGCAGCCGAGTCGCCGAAGGCCACCAGTCCGGGCAGTAGTCGGTCACCGCGACCTGCGCGCCGTTCATGTCGACCGCGTCGACCCAGTCGCCCTCGGCGACGCCGCCCAGGATCCGCCACAGCGGGGCGATGCGCTTGGCGCCGATCGCGAACTCCACACCGGCCATCAAGGCGGCGCGGGCTAGCGCACCGGCGAAGTAGCCGGCGTCGGCGCGCAGCAGCACCCGCCCGGCCCGCACCGCCGCAGGCAGCGCCGCCAGTGCACGACCCAGCAGGCCAGCGGCGTGGCCGCGGGGGTCCTCGTCGCCGGCCATCAGGTCCGCCGCCAGCGCGGTGCAGGTCTCGGCCCAGGTCGCCACGTGCGGGCGCCCACAGCGCTGCCCCAGATAGTTGTAGGCCACCCCCCGCTTCTTGCGGCCGTAGACCTCCACATCGGTGGTGTCCAGATCGATCGTCACCGTCTGGCGCAGCGCCGCGGCCCGCCGCGG
>JBHEMR010000064.1:0-8823 GCA_046262495.1 Pseudonocardiaceae bacterium
GATTGCCGCCCAGCCGCCCCAGTCGGGCCTGCTACCTACTCTCACCCCTCATGTACCTAGTCGTACTCCGAACTTCCACCCCTCGCAACCGTAACTACTGACGTTATATCTTCGTTATGTCACACCCTGTAAACGTGAGTAGCAGTCGGTAACAAAGGCGAACACGTTCCCTCACTCATTACGTAGCTCTAGGGATCCTTGGTACCTAGAAGGCAGCGACGTTACAGGGCGTCAGGAAAGGCACGAGTTACCACGACCGGCCCCTTAGCGGCGGAATCATCGAGCTCCCGGCGGCGTTACACGGGGGGCCGGTACGGCGGATCTGCGCGGTCGCCGGACGCCAGGCGAAGTAAGAGCGCTGGGGGCGTTTCGCCAGAGGCATGCAGTCGGTGGCGGTGGCCGGAGACAGCGCGTCACGGGGGGCGGTCGACGATCGAAGGAAGGCCGCGGGCATCATCGGCAATGCGAGGCACCCGGCGCAGGGATAGGGTCGTAGCCGCAATTAACCACTACTAGCAGGGGAAGGCCTGAGGTGAATGTGCCCAAGGTAAGTGTGTCGCGCGGCACGTTGCGCCTGGCAATGCCGATCGCGGCACTGGTCGCGGTGTTGGCCCTGGCGGCCCCGGCGTGGGCGAGTACGGTGCAGATCCAAGATGACGCCCACGTCTTGAATGCCACGGTGGTGCAGAATGAGGCAGCCACCCTGCCCGTCGGGGTGTACATCTGGGCCACCACCCAGGACGCGGCCAGCAAGTCGACCTTCGATACCGACGTCCGGAACAAGGTCAACTCAACGTTCCCGATCGTGATCGGGATCAATACCCAGTCCCGGCACGAGTCGATCCAGATCGGCTCGCAAGCTCGGGTCCCGCAGAGCACCGCGGTGGCGGCAGAATCCAACGCGAGCAGCGCGTTTCTCGCGAGCATGCAGAGCAGCCACGACTACACCACCGCGGTCACGGCCGCGCTAGGCAAGCTGCGCACCGGCCTAGTCGGTGCGAATCGGGGACGGGTTCCCGGACGACAGGCGGCGCCGCACTCCTCGGGCGGCGGCACGTTCATCGGGATCCTGTTCATCATCGGCTTGATCGTCGTCTCTGTGATCTTGATCCGCCGCCGCCGTGGGTCCGGCGGCCGGATGGGACCGCCCCTGATGGGTTCCGGACCGCCCCCGATGGACTCCTACGGGGGCTATGGCCCGGGCTACCGGTCAGGAATGAGCCCAGGGGCAGCTGGCGCCATGGGTGCAGTGGGTGGCGGGCTGCTGGGCTACGAACTTGGCAAGATGCAGGGAGAGCAGCAGCAGTTCCGCCAGGATGAGATGATGGATCGAGGGGGCGGTCAGTACGACCCTCCCGACCAGGGCGGCTGGGTCGTCGGCCAGGACGGTGACTTCGGCAGCAGCTCGGATTCTTCAGGTGGCGGCGGCGACTGGTGACCTAGGTTTGCCCCATCTCATCCGTGGGTATGCGTTGCTGACCACGCGGGATGTAGGGGAGCCGAGAACATGGCGGGTACGTTGACCGGCCTGCGGGTGGCCATCCTGGCGGCCCGAGGTGTGGAACAAGTCGAGCTGGTCCAACCGCGGCAGGCCGTCACCGACGCTGGCGCCACCGCTGAGCTGCTGTCCGTCGAACCCGGCACCATCCAGGCCACCAACCACGACATCGAGCTGGCCGACGAGTTCGAGGTCGACAGGGTGGTCGCCGACGTCTCCATCACCGACTACGACGCGCTGATCTTGCCTGGCGGAACGGTGAATCCCGACACCCTGCGCCGCAGCAGCGTCGCGGTGGCGTTCGTGCGTGACTTCGTCGAGGCCGCAAAACCGGTCGGCGTGATCTGCCACGGCCCGTGGACTCTGGTCGAGGCCGATGTCGTCCGCGGGCGCACCTTGACCAGTTATCCGAGCCTGCGCACCGACATCCGCAACGCCGGCGGCACCGTGGTTGACGAGGAAGTCGTCATCGACGGCAACCTCGTTTCCAGCCGCAATCCCCACGACCTCCCCGCGTTCTGCCGCGCCATCGTCGCGCACTTCGCTACCGCCAAGGCGGACGTTTCGTCGTAGCTGGGGAGCGGGGCCTTCGGCCGCGGGGATAGGTCGCCGAACGCGTCGCCGCCCGCTGCGAACAGGCAGTCGAGGACATCGACAAAGTTGCGCAGCGACGCGCGGAAGCCCACCGGGAAGCTCAAGCTGAGGGTGGCCCTACATTGCAGTTGGCCCGGTCTGCGAGGATCTGCGCGAAGTGGTCGACGCGCGAAAGGGATCACGTGACAACCCAGGAAACGGTCGGCCCGCAGGCCCTGGTGACGGGCGAACACAACGACCCGGTCGAGGTTCCGACGGCGATCGAACGCGCCGCTCGGCGAGAAGCGGCGCGCAACAACGCGGCGGATAGCAAACTGTCTGACGTCAGCTCGCTGCAGATCGGTCCAGCCGACGGGATGGTCGCGCCACAGCGTGTGCTGCATCGGGTGGTGATGCCGCGGGCGGATGATCCGCCGGAGGTGCGCCCGCTGTACCTCGATGAACCAGAGACGTCACACGGGCGCACCGCGGAGGTCGTCAACCGATCGACGGTGACCTTGCCGCCCGCCTGTCAACTGTCGTTCGCGACCTACTTCAATGCTTTCCCGGCCAGTTACTGGAAGCGCTGGACCCGGGTAGAGGAGGTGGCGCTGCGGCTGACCGTGCGGGGCGCCGGACGCGTGGACCTCTACCGCTCGAAGTCCAACGGCGACGTCGTGCACCTGGAAGGCAAGCAGCTCGACGCGGCGGCTGAGCCAGTGCAGCTGGAGTTCCGCGAGTCGTTGGCGCCGTTCGAGGACGGCGGCTGGGTCTGGTTCGACGTAGCCACCGAGCGTGGGTCGCTGACCGTCACCGACGCCGCGTGGATCGTCGACGAGCCGCTGCCGGCCCGGCCGCTGGCGGTCGCGATCACGACCTTCAACCGTCCGGCGGACTGTGTCACCGCGCTGGCCGCGCTGACCGAGGAGCAGGCGGTCCTTGACATCGTCGCGAAGGTATTCGTGGTCGATCAGGGCAGCGTCAAGGTGCGTGATCACCAGCGGTTCGCTGATGTCGCGGTCCAGCTCGGCGACCGGCTGGTGGTGATCGACCAGGAGAACCTCGGTGGCTCGGGTGGGTTCACCCGCGGCATGCTTGAGGCGCTGCGCACCACCGGCGTGGAGCACGTGATGTTGATGGACGACGACGTCCGCCTGGAACCGGACAGCGTGCTGCGGGTCCACGCGTTTGCCAGCGCGACCTCATCGCCGGTGATCGTCGGCGCGCAGATGCTGAATCTGCAGGTTCGCAGCCAGCTGCACGCCATGGGTGAGATCGTGGATCTGCAGACCAGCTTCTGGCGGCCCGCACCCGGATCGGTCTACGAGCACGATTTCGCCAAGCTGACGCTGCGTAAACAACGCTTGCTGCACGCCCGCATCCACACGACGTACAACGGCTGGTGGATGTGCCTGTTTCCCCGCGAGGTGCTCGAACGCACCGGCCTGCCGTTGCCGCTGTTCATCAAATGGGACGATGCGGAGTACGCCTTGCGGGCGGCTGAGTGCGGTTTTCCGACTGTCACCTTGCCCGGCTCGGCGATCTGGCACATGCCCTGGACCGACAAGGACGACGCGACCGACTGGACGGCCTATTTCCACCTGCGAAACCGCCTGATCACCCTGGCGTTGCACAGCCCGTATGACGTCCGAAGGGCGCTTGTGCAAGATGGCCTGCGTACCACCTTCAAACACCTGATGGCGATGGAGTACTCGACCGTCGCGCTGCACCACAAGTCGATCGAGGATTTCCTCGCTGGCCCGGAAGCTTTGTTTGCATCGCTGCGCGACGGGCTGCCTGCGGTCCGCAGCTTGCGCGAGGGTTACGACGACGCTCGGATCCTTCCGTCGGCCCAGCAACTGCCGATGCCGTTGTTCGATCCGGTTCGCATCGAGCGCCTGCTTGACCCGCCGGTGCACCCGGCGGCCATCGCCAAGCGCGCGCTGTCCACGATCGCCCATCACCTGCGCTCGCCGGCGCCGCCGACCCGGGACCGTCCGCAGATCAACGTGCCGGCCCGCAACGCCCGCTGGTTCGTGCTCGGCATGGTCGATTCAGCCACAGTCTCGAACGCTGATGGCAGCGGTGTCGCCTTCCGCAGGCGGGATCCGCAGCAATTCCGCGCCTTGCTCACCCGCACGGTCGTGCTCTACCGGCAGTTGGTCGCGGAGTGGAGTGTGACGGCGCAACGCTACCGCGGCGCGGTACCGGAGCTCACCTCTGTCGACTCCTGGGATCAGATGTTCAAGGGTGGCGAATCGCCGCGGTGCCCGTGAGCTCAAGGAGCTATCCGTCTCCCTAAGCCTTCCTCGCCAGACTGGCGCGGACCGTGCGCGCCATGATCACGACGACCACGGCCGGTCCGGCGAGTTGCGCCGCCACCGCAGCCACCAGCGGGGCGGTCGGGGCGAACAGCAGCGCGCCGAAGACGACGGTGCCGACGACCCACGCCGACATCGCCGTCCGGTGCTCGCCCAGCGCCACCAGCGCGGGCTGCAGGACTTGCGCGATCATCATGATCACCGTGCTCATTGCGAGCAGGGCGGCGACCAGCCCGGGGAGCTCGAAGGGCGCGTTAAAGAAGACGCGAGCGGCCCAGGGGCCGGCGATAGCCGCGCCCACGACGCCGAACAGGCCGATCGCACCCGTCACGCCGACCACGGAACGGATTTGCCGGCGCACCCGCGCGGTGTCGCCGCGCTCGACGGCGGCGGTGAACGACGGCAGCAGGAATGCCTGCACGGGTGAGAACAGGAACAGCGGGATCCTGGCGAGCACGAACAGCGAGACGAAGCTCGCCGCGGTGCCGGGATCGTCGGTGAGTCGCGAGGTCAGCACCACCGGCGCGATGTTTGCCAGAAGTAGGGTCAGCGCCGAGGCGGCCGCGAGAAACCCGACGCCACGAGCCATCCGCGGCAGACCCAGCGGCGGCCCAGGGGCGCCGGGTCGGACTCCGCCGACCGTCGCCGCGACGGCCAGCAACGTTCCGAGCGCGAACGCGAACCCGAAGGCCGGCGTAGCAGTCGCAGTACCAGCGATTCCTACCCAGACCAGCAGCACCGACGGGATCAGCCGAGCCAACCCCTCGGCCGCGAGGCTGGCCCCGTACCAGCCGTACTGCTGCTGCCCGCTGAACAGACCCCGGATAACGTGCACCGACGCGGCCCCGGCGACGGCGACGATGACCGCGACAAGCAGCGACCACGCCCCACCGAACACGCGGTGCACCAGCAGCGGGGACAGCGCGAGCAGCAGGATGATCACCGCTGTCGCGAGCACCGCGCTGATCACCGTGGCGGACCGCAGCACTGGCAGAGTTGGCCGATCGGTGGCGATCCGGCTGCTGATCTCCCGGCTGGTCTCCTGCTCGACAGCCAGGAAAACACCAGGTCCCACCACCGCGGTGAGCAGGTACAGCGATGCCACCGCCGCGTACTCGCGAGGCGCCAGCGCATGCCCGGCGAGGCCGAGGAAGGCATACGCGGAGATACCGAGCAGGACTAGACCTACGCCGACCGGTGCGACATCCGGGAGCCGCGCGCGCAGCTGAGCCAGCGCGGAGCTGCTGTTCGGGCCCAGCGCGGAGCTGCCGTTCGGGCCAGATCGCAGCACGCCGCAACGGTACGGGATCCAACATTGGGTACGCGCGCGGCCAGTGCGTGCTCCTGACCTGCATCGGCGAGGAGTGACCGGCTAATGTGCCGCGGCGTGCCCGACGGACTGGTCCTGCTGGTGGCGTTGCTGGTCTGCTACCTGCCTGGGCTGGCGTTGATGGCCGCGTTGGGCGTGCGGTCCGGCGTGCTGCTGATGGGTCTTGCGCCTGCGGTGTCGGTGGGCGTGGCGGTGGTAACCGGCGTCGGGACTGCGATCCTCGGGGTGGCATTCGGTGCCACGCCGCTGGGGGTGGTCACAGCCGTGATGCTCGCAGTTGCCGCCGGACGCGAGGTGCGCCGGCGCTCGAAGCAGGGACGTCAAAGAGGACGCCCGGGCGCGGCCACCGGGTGGTTGGTGCAGGCGGTCGGTGCGGTGCTGGTGACCGCCGGCGCCGCCGCCGGTGGCGACACCTGGCTGCGAGGGATGGGTCCGTTGTCGACCATTCCCCAGGAACACGACATGATCGTCCACGCCGTGCTGGCGGCATACATCCAACGCACCGGTCATGCGGCCCCGTGGCAGCTGATGCCAGCCGATGTCCTGACCGGCGCGCCGGTGATGTTCTACCCGGCGGGGCTGCATCTGCTGGTGGCGGTGACTGGCGGCCTCACTGGTGCCACGGTGCCGGCGCTCAATGCCGTGACCGTAATCATGTTGGCGGTGGGCCTGTCGCTGTCAGCGGCGACCCTGACCGTGGTCGCGGCCCGCCAGCTACGGCTAGGCCGCCCGACGGCGATGCTCGCGGCGGGCGTCGGGGCGTTGGTGGCGTCGGGGCTGTACCGGCCGACCTTCCAGCTGATGCACGACGGCGGCCTGCTCACCGGCGGCGCCGCTTTGGCGCTGACGCCGGGCGTGGTCGCCGGGGTACTGATGTTGCCTCGCCTGCCGCGCACGTCGGCGGTGGCGGTCGGGGTGGCGTGCGCCGGTGTGGTGGCTGTGCACCCCAGCGCAGCGGTCTCGGTGGGAGTGACGGTCGTCGCGTGGTGGGCGGGACAGGCGCTGACCCGCCAGGGGCGTCAGCAGCTACGCGGCCAGCGCCATCTGGTCGGGCTGCTGATCGCAGCCGGGACAGCAGTGGCGCTCGGTTCCGGAACGCTCGCCGGGGCGATGGCGGCCGGTGGGCGAACCAACGGGTGGCCGCCGGACATCTCGCGCACCCCGTTCGGCGATGCGGTGGGCAGCACGCTGGCGCTGTCCTACGGCGGGCATCTTGACCCGCAGCGGTCCCTGGGCCAGCTGGCCGCGGCCGTTCTCGTCACGCTCGGAGTGGTCGCAGTGATCGCGCTGCGCCGCGGGTTCGGCCCGGCGACCGCCTGGGCGGCATGGAGCCTGGTGACGATCGGTGCATTCCTGAATCCCGGCTCGGGGCCGGCGGCCCTGGTCACCGGGTTCTTCTACAACGCGCAGCTACGGGTGTGGTCGCATGTGTCGCTGCTGGCACCGGTACTCGCGGCACTCGGCGTGGTGCTCACCGCGAGCCAGTGCGCCGTGTGGTTACGCCGGCACTGTCCCGTCCGGGTTTTGGCCCTTGCCCCGGTCCGGTCGGCGGCGGCCCTGCTGGTGGTGTTGGCCTGGCTGGGCTATCTGGTGGGACCGGCCTGGCGCTATGCCCACACCAACGTGACGGCAGTGGCGTCGCGCTATCTGACCCCCGACTTCGTCCGGGTCAACGCCGATGACCAGCGCGCCATCAGCTGGCTAGCCGGGCACGTCCGCCCTGGTCAGCGGGTTCTAAACTCGGCCAATGACGGTTCCACCTACATGTACGTCGAGCGCGGCGTCCCGGTGTTGAACGTGAACACCCTGGGGGTGCAAGGCGTCCCCTACACCTACCGGCTCCTGGAGTCCTTTCGCTCGTACCCGACCGACAGCCAGCTGCGCGCCGTCCTGCTGCGGTACAACGTGGCCTGGGTGTATGTCGACTCCCGGGCGCCCACGATCGGCTCCGCTGGATCGCCCGAGGGCTGGGCGGGGACCGAGGGTTTCAGCCTCGCTCCGGGTCTGGCCGATCTGGCCGGACTGCCCGGGCTGGTTCCGGTGTTCACCAGCGGCACGGTCACCGTCTATTTTCTCGACCTCGCCGTGCTGCGGACGCTATCGGGGCGCCCGGCGGGTGTGCGGAAGTGACGGCATCAGGCGGGTCGCCCAGCAAGGTCCCCGCTAGCCTGAAGGCCATGCGGGCGGTGGTAACCGGGGGGGCCGGCTTCATCGGTTCGAACATCGTGGATGGGCTCGTCGAGGCCGGGGCCGAGGTGCTGGTCGTCGATGACCTGAGCCGGGGTAGCCGGGCCAACCTCGAGTTCGCGCTCAGCCGCACCACTCACCTGGCCGAGTTGGATGTCCGCGATGGTCTCGCCGTCGACGAGGCATTCCGATCGTTCCGACCGGAGCTGGTGTTCCACCTCGCGGCCCAGATCGATGTGCGGGTTTCGATGGACGAGCCGGCGCGCGACGCCGCCGTCAACGTGCTGGGGTCGGTGAATGTGTTCGCCGCCGCCCACGCAGTCGGCGCGCGCCGGGTGGTGAATACCTCGACCGGTGGTGCGATCTACGGCGAGTCTGCAGTGGTGCCCACCTCGGAGGCCGTTCCCGCCGACCCCCTCTCAGCCTACGGCCTGAGCAAGCTCACCGCGGAGCGCTACGCGCGCTGGTTTCACCGGATGCATGGGCTGGACGTCGTGACGTTGCGGTACGGCAACGTCTACGGCCCCCGGCAGGATCCCCGCTGCGATGCCGGAGTCATCGCAATCTTCTGCGATCGAATCCTCGCTGGGCACAGACCAACCGTCTACGGCGATGGGCGGCAGACCCGCGATTACGTCTTCGTGGCCGACATCGTGGCGGCCAACCTGGCCATCGCCCGAGCCGTTGAGCCAGCGCACAGCGAGTACAACGTGGGTACTGGGACTGAGGTCACGGTGCTGGAGCTGGCCCAGGCGGTTGCGGCGGCAGCGGGCGTTGACCCGGTGGACTTCGAGCCGGACTTCGCACCTGCCCGCCCCGGCGAACTCGTCCGCAGCTGCCTCGACGTCACCCGCGCCCGGTCCGAGCTGGGCCTGCCGCCACCCACGCCGCTGCCCGAAGGGCTGGCTCGCACC
>JBHEMR010000065.1:0-14862 GCA_046262495.1 Pseudonocardiaceae bacterium
CTCGACGCGGATCTGTCGGCGGCGCACGCCTGCACTTCGCGAGGCTGCGTCCTTCTGGTGGTCGTGGCGGCTGCTTCCGGCTGTCCCTTGCTCGGCCGTGGAGGCGGGTGCGTAAGGTGTCGGTCCGTAGCCCGGAGACCACGATGGGTAACGGGGCGCGATCGGGCTGCCCAAGGTGCCCCGGGCGCGGAACACGTTCGCGAGAGGTGACGGCATGGTGCTTAGGCAGCAACGGTTGTCCCACGGCCGCGAAGCTGTCGCGTTGACTCGGAAGTCACTCGCTCAACGCCACAGTGATCAAGCAGAGGTGTGGCTAGACCGCACCGAGTTCGAGGAGCTGATCCGCCCGCCGCTGGCCGGGACCGCCGAGACGTTGCGATCCGAACTCAGGACCACCGCCACGCCAGTCCCCACGCCGGTCGAAGCCCCCGGACTCGCTGGCTCCCACGTTCACACACCGGCCCAGACCCAGGTACCGCGGCGGCTATCTCGGGCTACCATCTCGCCGGGATCCACCGACGTCCAGCAGCATCAGCGTGCGCCGCGGCGGTTCACCCGATTCGCGGCAGCGGGAATTCTCGCCCTCGTCGGGGGGGCGGCGTCCGTGCCGCTGATAACGTCTCACAGCGGCTCCATCGCTACGACCGCCGTCAGGAATCCGGCGCCCGTAACCCCCGTGGCTGCCGTCCCGGCACCGGACCCTGGCATTAGCCCCCACGGTGAAAACCTCAGCGCAGCGCCCGCCGCCGCACCGGACACACCAGCCGAGAGCACGGCTCCGTCAGTCGCCGCCACGGTGCGCAGACCTCAAACCGTTCGGACCACCAGCCGACCCAGACCTCCGACTATCATGACGACCTCTCCTCCACCGCGGACTCCCGCGATCCCGGCTGAGGCCTACGCGGCATGGTCACGCATGGCTGAGCTTAGCGCGAATGATCATGGCGGAGCACGCTTTCGTCCAGGCGATGCACCGCGCCGGTAACGTCGCGAACGGTGGCTTGCTGCTAGGTGCCAGAGACGACCAGCGGCGCTGATCGGGTGATCAGTCCACCCACAAGTCGGATGCGGCGTCGGGAACGAACGGTGCTAACGACCGGCACAGACGGGTGATCGTTGCTGCGGCTTGCGGCCACGTCGTGTGCGTCGGGTAGGTGGTGAAAACTACGACGATGCTGCGCTCGCCGGGACCGATCGTCCCGGTGGTGTGCAGCAGCGGGCTGACAAGGTCCGGCGGCGAGTTCGGTTCTTCCTTCATGGCGTGAACGGGTCCGGCGAACTCGCCCATACCGGCACGGTCTTCGAAGCAGCGCTGCTCGTCCGGCACGGTCGCACCCCAGCCCGACCAGCCCTGCTTGACACCCCACGGCCGGGCGAATACTCGCGGGATGCCGAAAGACTGGTCCCGACCGTCCTCGGCGCACCGGGTCGAGGCGTGCAGGTTACCGATGATGAAGTCCCGATACTTGGTAGGCGCCACATCCAGGATGTAGTGGTAAATCTCCGCGGTGTCTGCGGCCGAAGTCACCGTGTAACCCCAGAATCCGCGTTGTTCGGGGGCTGGAGGCGACGTGTCCGGCAGCCCGATGAGCGTGGTCATCCGGTTGACGATGTCGGTGAACCCGCCCCGCACCCAGAAGACACTAGCTGCGTAATCCCAGCTGCCCCGCAGCATTGTGCGCAGCGCGAGGATGTCCATGCGCTGCTCGTCGGTGGTGGCTTGCTCCAGGTCCAATACCGGATCGTGCTGGACGAGGTAATCCAACGCTATGAGCAATTTGACCACCGACGCTGTGCGAAACCGGACGTGCGGGTCCCGCACAACGGTGAAGTCCTCTTGTTCTCGGTCGTAAACCGCGAAGCTGGTTGTGACGCCCGGCGGCACTGGCACCAAGGATCCGAGACCCTCGGCGCTCACCGGGCCCGCCGCGGCGGGGGACGACCCAATGACGACGGTCGCGAGGCAGCCAAGCACGCTGATGAGCCCGGCGCTCAGGAGCTTCACGATGCGGCATGCTAAACCATTTGCATTCGATGCGGAGCCGCACTCGCCGGGCCGCGGGCAGTCACGTGGACCGCCTTCAGCTACCGGGTTGGACGACCTTGAGTTCAGCCGAGGCGGTACGCCCCGATGTCAGCCCGGTAACGGTGATGGTGTAGTTCCCCGGCGGCTCGTCCTCCGCGATTCGGTTCCATCTACTGCCTTCCGAGTCGGCGGGGAACACGCCCCTCACGCCATTGGCCCTGTTGATGGAAAGCTTCAACATTTCCCTTGGTGAGAACCCCCATGCGGTGGCGAAGTAGGTATCACCGATCTTCACCTCGGACGTTGAAAGCACCAACCGGGCCGCGCCAGTGCCGGTAACGACCCGTAACCCAGCCGAGGCGGTACGCCCCGATCTTAGTCCCGTGACGGTGATGGTGTAGTCGCCCGGAGGGTGCCGCTCAAAGATTGGACCGGGCGACTTGTTGCCATCCGAGTCGGAGGAGAAGACGCCCATCACGCCGTCGGACGGGCCGGTCCAGGAGAATCGCACGGCTTCCCCGGGGGAGAACCCCGAAGCGGTAACGAAGTAGGAATCACCAATCTTCACCTGAGCGGTCGATAGCACCAACCGGGCCGCACCGGTGCCCGTATCGACGATGAACGGCTTTAGTAACGCTAATAAAGAAGCCGCAATCGCGATGACTAATGCAGTAAGCAGTAGCCAGCGTCGAGGTCGGCGACGATGGGTAGCAGACACGTGGCCGTGGGATGTGGCTCGTGGTGGAGTTGACCATTCGGGAGGTGTGTTTATGACCGTGTGGTGTCCCAGCTCGCCCGTGGCCATCCGCGCGACCAACGAGAATTGCGAGGATTCCTGGCTCTGGTGCTGGGCATGGGCGGCGGCGAACTCCGTGGCGTAGCGGCGGATCTGGTCGTGCATGCGCCACCGTCCGGGCTGGCGGCACTCCAGCAGATGCATCCTTGCCAGCGCGGCCAGGGCCGGACGGACCTGCTCGACGGACTGATTGGCCAGGGCAGCCGCAGCCTCGGCCGCCACGTCGGGCACGGGCGCCACCGCCAGCAGACGAAACAGCCGAGCGGAGAAGTCGTCAAGGCGTCGATAGGCCAGCCCCACCGCGGCGCGTCCAGGCCATTGCTCGCCGGGCAAGCTCTGCAGCCGGGAGGTTTCATCGGCCAGCTCCGCGACCAGTTCTGCGGTCGGACGGGCGGGGTCATCGGCCATCAGCACAGCGATGATCTGTAACGCCAACGGCACATGCCCGCATAAGCGGGCCAACTCTGCAGCCGCCGCTGGATCTGCGCCCAGCCGGGGGTCGCCGGGGCGGCGGGTGCCCAGTAACTCGATGGCGAGCTCGGGTGTCAGCGCGTCAACCTCGAGTCGCCGCGCGCGGGGTAGCCCCTCCAGGGGATGGCGGGAGGTGATCAGGAGCCGATGCGCCTGACCGGTGGGCACCAGCCCGGTTATCTGGTGGGTGTTGTCGGCGTTGTCCACTACCAGCAACACCGGCCGGGACACCTGGCCCAGATGAGACATCAGACGGTAATAGGCGCTGGCCTGCTCATCGACGGTGACCGGCAGGACCGCGACCGGCCAGTCCGGGTCCAGGGCGCGCAACAGCGAGACGTACACCTGCTCCAACGCCACCTGGGCGATCGCCTCGGGGTCATAGCCATGCAGGTCGACGATCACCGCCCCACCGGAAAACCAGCCGCGCCCGACAGCGGTTCGGGCGGCCTGCCAGGCCAGCGCGGTCTTACCCACCCCAGCCATCCCCGACACGACTATCCCCGCCGACGCGTCTGGGCGGCGCGGGTCAAGCAGGGCCAGTAGCGCGGCTAGTTCCTGCTCGCGACCCACGAACCCCCACGACGACGGTGCGCCCTCGACGGTGACCGGCATCACTACCGCCGCCGCGGGCGCCACTTCCCGCGCCATGCTGACCGCCACCGCTGCTCCTGTTCACCGTCCTGGTCTGAGGCCCGAACCATATCGACCCTGAGTGAACACCCATGCACAGCCCGCGACTGACGGTCCTGCGAGCACCTCGCCCGCCGACGCAGCATGCGATCAGAGCCAGCCGATACGGGCGCTCGCCCACTCCTCATCGCCCGACGCACGCGCCAACTGCCCCGCCTTCACCCGGTCAAGCAGCCTCCCCAACGCGTCAAATGATCTCCGGAACGGCCTGCCGGAGAGCCCCGGCGTCGCCGGTGCCGACATCGATCGTTGCCATCCCAGCCTGTTCAAGAAGGGCGTCGAGATCCAACAGACGGGCACCCACCCAGTCAATCGGTCGGTTCGCCAGCCCCTCGACGAAGCAACGCGGGCCCGGTTCCCAGCCCCGGAAGGCCGGGTGATGCACGTTCAAGGGGGCGGTAGCGGGACGAACCAAGACTCGGGCACGGCGAGCCGAACGTTCCTCGAGGATCACACCTCGCGCATGAGCATGGGCAGCCCCGCCCGTCTCCTCCCGAACTCGATTGCACGCTGTCGAGTACAACCCGGTTGCCAGCTAGGTAGAGCACGAGGAGACGGACGAGCACCGCCCCAATACTTGACTTCTTCGCGTTACGTTGCTCATACCGCCGAGCGGATGTTTGCGTAGTCTTTGTCAGGGCCCTGGGCTCGGCGCCACCGCAGAACTATCATTGCCCGGCCGGCCCGGGGATACCGCTGCAGGGATGCCAGGCGTCTGCGCCTGAAGAAGCAACGAGCACAGTGTCAAGGGGTCGGGCTGGAGTGATACGAGGGTCTCGCCGTCACTGGGGACAAAGAGGTTGTCGTTGAGACACACGCCGCCCTGGTTGGCAAAGGCACAAGCCAGTACCGCTTGGTAGTTCAGCGCCTGGTGGTTGTAGAGCAGGGCGTACGGGCTCACCCAGTCGGTGTTGTAGAAGGCGATCAGGTACGCAGCGCCCACATGCTGGTAGACGGGGAACAGCGGTATGTCGGGTGGCGAGCAGGGCACCCTGTCGTAGGTGTTCTGGATGCGCAGCGTCTGCGTCGCCGGGTCCTTCTCCCGGGGCTGGGAGTCGTAAAGCTCGGCGAACGCGGGGTTGCCTACCGCCGGGCCGGCGTAGTTGTAATTGGAGTACGCGATGTCCCGGTAGGCCGACAGTGCCAGGTCAAGGGTGAACAACTCGCACAGTGCAGCGCCGAGGCTGTGGCCGGTGATGAGGAGCCGGTGGATTGGCTGCGCGGATGCGTGGTACTTGCCGAGAAGATCGAAAAGTTGTTTCTGCATGGAGTGTGTGCCGCTCACGGCTGTGTTGTAGATGCTCCAGAAGCCACGGGAGACCTTGGCCTCCGGAGATGGGGATGCCTGAAAGGGCACGAAGTAGTCCTGTTCCCAGAACCCCGAATCCTCTAAGGCGTCGAGCATGGAGTAGGTGCCACGGAAAGAGAAGATGTAGGTGTAGGGCGCCGCCTGCGAGCGAAACACCACGCCGAAACACTCAACCTGGTTGAGTATGCTGAAAACCGTGTCAATCCCGGTCCAGCAATCTACCAGATCGTATCCTGTGGGTGGGGTGACATTCTGTGCATCGCACTTGGCGGGAGCATGCGGGTCGAGCGCGTAGTATGACTCGATACTCGCGTCGATCAGCAGTGAAGCTATCGACGGGTCTATATTTGTGGTCACAGGCATTGGTAACTCCCGTTGCTGGATAGTGAAAGATCGCTAACCCTACAAGGGGCAACCGAATATTGTAGCAAACTGATTGAGGTATCATATGTGCGAGTCCCTTTCTCCTTGCCACTACGGCGGAGAGTCGTGATTTGCACCCGTTTGCTCTACATGAGTGGTCGCCGTCCGGGGCCTTGTCCGGTGAGGCTGATGAGTTGTGCCAACCTGGCCGAAGGTCCTCACCCTGGGAAGTCGATGATAGCCACGCCATGGGCAGCCGGTTCGTGCGGGTCTCGGGCGTTGGGCGATGGTCTGGGCCGAAGAAATTGCCGGTGAGGTAGTCGGATACCGGTGTTCATGCCCTGGGCACCGGTCGGCGGGTGAATGTGGGCGGCGTCGCCAGCGATGAAGACGCGCCCCTGGCCGTACCGGTCGGCCAGCCGGTGGCTGATCCGGAACACTGACGTCCAGCGCAGCGTGTGGACACGAGTCGGCTCAGGCGAAAGACGATCAAGGACGGCTTGGATGTGGTGCAGTTGGGGAGCCGGGCCAGTCTCCATGCCGTGCTGAACCTCGCCTTGGGTCGGTTCGGTGGCCAGGTCGTCGGGCACCAGCATCGTCATCCGGTAACGGCCGGTCCCGGCAACGGGATGCACACCAGCACGTCATCGGTCCGACCGTCGGTCTGGTGGCTAGACCGGATCGCGTAGCCGGTGGGCAGCGACCAATCCACCCCGACGTCGCCGAGCACGTACTGCTCCGGAAAGGCGTCACCGGCGAAGCGAGCCCCAGACCCTTCCGAACCCGGCTATGGGCCCCGTCGGCACCGACCAGGTACCTAACCCGCACCTCCTGCTCGCCGTCCGCGACCCGCAGACGGACATTGATCCCGTCGGGAGCCGGCTCGAACGCGACCAGCTCAACCCCGCGCTCCACGGACCCCCCAGCTGGTGCAACCGGTGGGTAAGCAGCCGCTCGGTGACGTATTGCGGGAGCGCGACGAAGCCATAAGGAACGTCTGGCGGCACTGCCAGATCCATCCGCGCGACCTGTTTCCCGTTGACATAAACGAGCTGCCCACGAAGCGGGGTGGCGGCGTCCAGAGCGTCGCGCAGCACACCAAGGTTCTCCCACACCTTAGCGTGCGCGGCTGGATGCCCACAGCCTTGTGTACTGCGGCGCTTCAACGAGCCGGTGGACGAGCCGGTGGACGGCCCGGCATCAAACTCCTCGTCGCAACAGCTCGATACCCACGGTCAAGCCGACCGGACCCGCCCCCACCACGAGAACCTCACCCACCACGACGGCCGCCCCCTCGCATAGCAGCGACACAATCCTCTTGCCGGGAGATGGTCACTCGGAGGGAACCGCCGAACGACCCCTGTTGTCAACGGTAGGGACATGGGCGCGAACCGCGCCCTAGCCTGCGGGGGGGGTCGTCAGCGACTGGGTGGGGTCTCGCAACGGCGTGCGGAGGACTCGGGCGTCTGGAGGGAATTGAGGAGACCTTGCGGCGGATCGACGCCCGCATCGAGTCGTTCGAGATCGGGCTGCATCGGGCGGCCGTCGTCGTGTTCAGTTGCCTGCGGGCGTCTGTTGACCCACAAGCCAGGGCTTGGTGCAGATAACCGACCGTAGCTCCCGGGGCGAGCGGGCCGACCCGGAGAGCGCGCCCTGACGACACGACGATCACGAACCAGACGACGAACGGTGAAGATCTCGGGCGACGGTGTAGTGGCGTTTACCGCCCCGAGCGTCTTCGTTATACAGCCGACAGGGCTGGCTGGAAGGTATCGGGTTAAGGCCTAGTACGTGCGATATGTTCGGTCGTCAACGCCTGCACTACGGAAATGCGATGATCAGCTCTCTGGCTCGACCTCAACCCCCCGAAAAATCACCGGCACAGCAGGCTCGGGTGATCCCCCCGCCGAACTCGAACTGGCTACCACGGTCAGCCCGGTCGAGATGGTAGAGGTCACATATCGAGCCTCCACCGAACCGGGACCGGTCCCGAAGCGAACCCTAGTTCAGGGATATCGCAGGCCACACCGGCCGGGCGGCCCCACGAGTCGAGGAGCGTTCGAGTGAGTAAATCTATACGACGAGGTGCGGGACTCGTGGCTGCGGGTGTGGCTACAGTCGCTTTGATTTCATTGAGCAGCGGTGTCGCAGCGGCTCAGCCGGGTTCGCCACCGCCGGTGGCATCAATTTCGGATGTGAAGGGCAACTCCACCTCGGTGGCCCTGGATTCCGGGTTTGTTTCGGCGCTGAAGTCCCTCGACGTGGCGCCATCACCGTCGGGCACCGCCACCGTGAACAATGGTGTCGCCAAATTCCCGATCACGGGTGGACACGTCACGGTCTACAAGCCGGGTGACGTCGATCCTTACGTGCAGGGCGCCCTGATGCACCAGGGCAGTGGACTGAAGCTGACCAAGGGTGACACCACAGTGCAGCTCGACAACTTCGTTGTCGATCCCGGTAAGCCGGCGACGCTGACCGGCGAGGTGCTGGCCAACGACAAGGTCGTTGCCGCGAGTACCACGCTGTTCGATCTCGACGGATCAACTTTGCAGCCGATCACCACCGACGCCCAAGCCGGCACAGCCACGCTGCAGGGAACGACGGTCAAACTCTCCGACGGAGCAGCGACCGCGCTCAATGGGGCGTTTAAGACCGACGCCCTCAAGGGCGGCACGACCGTCGGTATCGCCACGATCGTCGTGAAGCTGCCCGGACAGGGCCAAGCGCAGGCGCCCTCCGGTGGGGTGGCCGCCGGTGGCGGAGACACCTCCGGCATCGAAGACGCTGAGCTACTTGGTGCCGGCGCAGCGGCGTTGCTGGGTGCAGCAGGAGCCGCTGCGTATGCGACCCGCAGGCGAGTGGCCACCAATCGCCTGAACTGAGAAGAGCACTGAGGCTGAGCTAGCGCTTCCGCTGGGTGGTCGTGGGGGTTGTGACCTCGAACCGAGGTCACAACCCCCACGACCACGTCCTCAAGGGCGACAAGCCGTACCCCACTGCTGCGCGGCGGATGCCCGTGCCGCACCACGCAGCCAACTGGTAATCCACCCGATCGGAGAATGCCGCGGTGCCACCATCCGACGACCAGCCGAACACGACGGGCGCCAGCAGCAGACGGCGTAACCGGCTGGTCGCGGCAATACTTGCCGCTGTGCTCGGGATCGGTGGGGCCTCGATGGTCGGCTACGCGGTCGACCATCAGCAGGTCGCGCCCCAGCCGTCGTTAACAGCCGCCGACCCGCAGGGTCCACAATCCGCGGCACTCGCGCCGCTGCCCTCGGCAGTGGCGCTATCGGCAGCCAGGCCCACCTTCATTCGCATTCCGGCGATCAATGTTTCCTCTCCGGTCAACAGCGTCGGGCTCAACCCCGATCACACCATGGAAGTTCCGCAACCGGGGCCGCTCTATGACCAGCCGGCCTGGTATCGCTACTCGCCCACGCCGGGAGAGAGGGGACCGTCGGTGATTATCGGGCACGTCGACTCCGCCAAGGAGGGCCCATCGGTGTTCTTCACACTGGGCGCTCTCAAACCTGGGCAGCGGATAGCGGTAGCCCGCGCCGACGGCACCACAGCGGCCTTTGAGGTCGACTCCGTGGAGTCCTTTCCCAAGGACTCCTTCCCAGTCCGCGACGTCTACGGTGACACCGATTACGCGGCGCTGCGGCTCATCACCTGCGGCGGCAGCTTCGATGAGAGAACCCACAGCTACAGAAACAATATCGTGGTGTTCGCGCACCTCACCGGGCCCGCTCCGGCGTAGCCGCAAGACCAACGGCGCGACCGATGCCCAAGGCGCAGGCCACGTACTCCAGCGGCAAGACCCGGCCCTTACCGGTGATCCCGACTCCTCGGTGCTGGCGCCCGCCGATCGGTGAGATGGCGAGCTCGGCGCGAGCTCTGAGGCCCGGTGCCGCGCGAGGTGATCACAGCAGCTGCGGAAGTCACAGGTACTTCGGGCGTGGCCACCGGTGCCGTGGCAGTGGTCATCGGGGTTGCCGGTCCAGCACGATGATGGTTCGCAGTAGCGGTCGCAGGTTGCGCGACTGCTACTGCTTTAGAGTGAAGACTCACAGGTCGTCGAACCCGGATCGGGCTATATTCGAACACTGGGTAGTCATACGACACGTTAGCGTTATAGCTGGCAGGTGCGGTTAAGGGTCAACTGGGGGCGGGTGACACGTGGCGATTCGAGCTGTCGGGGTGGGTACCTCGATCATGGTCAGTCCCGATCCGGACCCGAATGTATTGCGTGCCTGGGACCGGTTGGTGGACAGCACCCCGGGCAGTGATGTCACCCAGCTCACCGCCTGGACACGCGTGCGCGGTCGGGTCGGCTACACGCCGCTGTACCTGTTGGCGTTGCAGGCGGGAGAAGTCGTCGGCGGTGCGCAGATCCTGCACCGGGCAGTGCCGGTGCTCGGCAGCGTCGGCTACTTGCCCTACGGCCCGGTGATCTCCCCAACGGTGGCCGATCGCACCGGGATCTGCCGAGCGCTCGGCGACAGTTTGGAGACCCTTGGCCGGAACCGGCTGCGGATGTTGTTCGTCCAACCACCCGAAGGTGCTGATGACTTGAGCCGTGAGCTGCTCCGGCGCGGGTTTCGCACCTCGACGGCCGGCATCGCACCAGCGGGTTCGATCCGCATTGACCTCACCGCCACCGAGGACGAGATCCGCCGCCGGTTCGCTCGGCGGCTGCGGTCCTGGCCGAACAAGTGGGCGGCACGAGGCGTCACGGTTCGCCTCGGGGATAGCCAGGACGTCGCGCTGCTCGCCGGGTTGATGACCCACTCGGCGCCGACACCAGGACTACCAACCGCTACCCCTCGGCTACCTGGAGGCGATGTATGCGGAGCTGACGGCAACGGGGCAGGCGGCACTGTTCGTCGGCGAGGTGCACGGTAAGCCCGTCGCCGCGGACCTGGTGACCGGGTGCGGCACGATGGTCCGGGGTCGGCTGGCCGGATTCGACCGCACCGGCGAGGCGGGTCGGCTCAGCGTTCCTGCCGCCATCAGATGGGAGATCATCCGGTGGGCGAAGGCCCGCGGGTACCAGTGGTATGACCTCGGAGGACTACACCAAGACGTCCTACGAGACCTGCTTACCGGCCAGTGCCGGCACAGCGACAACTGGCCGAGCTCCGACCAGGCCAAAGTCGCGTTCGGAGGCAGCCCATACCTGTATCCCAACGCCGTCGAGACGATCAACCCGGCGTCGGTACGGATCGCTTACGACCTCTCGCGACGATCGCCGGGTGGCCGCCGCTTGATTGGCCGAGCGACCCGACGGTTCCGCGGCTCCTCGCTCTAACTCAGAAAATGTCCGCCTTTGCCGCCACGTTCGTGCCGTGGACACGACCCACGGTCCGCCATCAACATCGACTGTGCCCTGGTGAAGCCACGTCCCGGAACGTGGCGATGCACTCGGCGAACGCCGGCCCGGGCGCGAGCGGCCCGAGCGTCCGCGGGTTCTGCCCGCTCGCGGTGGTGTAGGTAGTAACCGTTCCCGGATGCGAGCACAAGTAGCGGTCGAGTTCGAAACCCACGAGCCGTGTGTCACCGGAGCTGCAGATATACCGGCAACGCGCGTATCGCCCGGTGCGGGTCGCTAGGGGCGTCGGCTAGCCCTCTGCCGGGCACAGGCAAATGCAACCAGCCCGCACAAACACCGGTCACCGGTAAATGAGATGACCAGCGTTTTACCTGGTAGATGGCGGTAACGGTGGGATTTGCGCCCAGTTCGGGGGTCGCTTTATTTCTCGTCGGAGTCATACTGCTGGACCTCGGTGTGGACTCGTTGGTCGTGGTGGTAGGTGCGTTCCTCGGCGTAGGCGTCGTAGGCTCGATGATCGGCTTCGGTGGCGGGGGCGGGGATCAGTCGGCGGGGGTGTAGTCGTTCCTTGAGTACCACGTTGAGCTGCGCACCGATCAAGGTGACGACGCTTTGCGAGTAGAACCACGTCAACATGGTGATGACGGTGGCGTAACTGCCGTAGATCCTCTCGGCGTTGTGCAGGTATCGAAAGATGATCAGCGAGGACAGCTGCTGGAGCAGCCAGAAGACGATGCCTGACAGCAGTGCACCCGGCAGCACGTCGCGGGTAGAAACGTCACGATCGGTGAGCAGGCGGAAGGCCACGATGAACAGCCCCACGTCTAGCGCGACTGCGATGAGGTAGCCGGCGAGGCGAGCGACTACGCCGAGACCGGTCCCGGTGGCGGTAGCGGTGAGGTAGCTGCTGATCACTGTGCTGCCGACCAGGCCGAGCGCGATGGCGCCCAGTGCGAACAGGCCGCGTTTGATCTGCGCGCCGATGCTGGGCCGCTGGGCATGAGGGATTTCCCACACCGAGTTGAACGCCGACTGGATCGCGATGACCACGAATGAACCGCTCCACACCGCGCTGAGGATGCCGACCACAAGTGTCCACCACTGGCCGCTCAGGCGCCCCATCGAGTCCGTGCTCAGCAGCGGGAAAAAGCTGGCTGCGCTGCGCAGCACGTCACCTTGCAGGCTGGGCGGCAGGAAGTAGCCGAGCAGGGTGACAAAGATGAGGAGCAGCGGAAAGATCGAGAAGAACGCCCAAAAGGCGATCACCGCGGCAAGATTGATCGACTCGTCCTCAAAAAACTTACGGGCCACGGCGATCGGCACGCCCAGCGCCGGGTGTCGTCGCTGATAAGAGTCCAATCGATCAAGCTTGGCCCGCACCCCACCGGCAACACTGTCGTCGGGTCGACTCATAAGTCAGCTCCTGCAGAAAAGTCCCGAAGACAATCATGACAGGTGCGATCGCCGATTTGGGTAACCCCGTCGCGGCTCGTAGCGACGAGGCCGTGAACGTCCCAGAGGCACCGGGGAAGCTAGTAGTCGATGGTGGCGCATCTTCCCGGATCTTCGATGCCTAGCGTAGATATCCAGGACGTGGGGACAACACGGTCACCGGGCTGCGGGCGTGCGGCCAGGCTCCAAGGTCGTGCGTGTCGCTACCGGAGGTAGTTGGGACGGGCGCTGGACCGGGCGATCGCCAACCGAACTCACGGGTCAATCTTGCTCACCGGCGCGGGGTGCGAATGGACCGGCACCTCGGTCAACCCGTAGGAGTCGCGCCGGTTCTATGGAGGAAGTGTTCGGCTTCGAGGTAGTCCAGTTGCGCAAACCTGTCGGCTGATGCCTTCCAAGGTTCGAATCCTTTGACCCGCCACCCAGCGCGAATAGGGTGTGACCTGCGATCGAAGGTTGAGGTCTTCGTGATGAGTGAGGATTGTGTCTGTGGCTCTCCACTGTGCTGCGTCGGTCGTCGCCGCATCTGGCACGGCCGCTGGCTCGATCTCTCGCTGTGGGTGGGGTAAAACCACGGTGCATCACTCGGCAGTTAGCGCGGCTGAGCCGGTGCCAGGGCGTGGTGTCGTGTCCGCGAGCGGGCCCTGACTGGCGCGGGGTCTGGCTGATGCGGGTGTCGGCGGGGAGGGGTGTGGCGGTGGCGGGGTCAGGGGTGGGCTCGGATGGCCCGGGCGGCAACGGCCTGGTGCCTATTTCCAGTGGGGAAGTGCTGGGCCGGGTTCCGGTCGGGTTGCGGGTAGCGGCTGCGATCGGGTGGCGGCTGGTGGTGGTACTGATCACGGTGACCGCACTGGCCTGGGTGATCAGCCGGGTGCAGTTCATTGTGATTCCAGTGGCGGTGGCGGTGCTGCTGGCAGCCCTACTGGCCCCAGCGGTGCGCCTGCTGTCCCGGTTCCGCTGGGTCCCTCGTGCCCTGGCTACCGCAGTGGTCGTGGTCGGTGGACTGGTTGTCCTGGGTGGGGTGCTCTATGGGCTGGTGGTGGCCTTCCTCGCTGGGCTGCCGGCTCTTCAGGCCCAGTTGGGGCAGAGCTTCTCGCAGATCAGGGACTGGCTGGCACGCAGTCCACTGCACCTTGCGGTGCCGCAGTTGAACACCCTGGGCGCCAGCATCGTCCAAGCCTTGGGATCCAGCCAGGCCGCGATGACCTCGGGGGCGCTGGGAGTGGCCAGCACCGTGAGCGAAATCGCAGCGAGCGTGTTGCTGTGCATCTTCATTCTGATCTTCTTCCTTTACGACGGGGCGCGGATTTGGGAGTTCGTGCTGCAGGGAGTTCCTCGGAAGACACGGGACCGAGTGAACGTGGCCGGCCGGCGGGCTTTCGCAGCTTTGGTCAGTTACACGAGAGCGGTCACCTTGGTGGCGGCCACCGACGCGCTGGTGGTCGGGTTCGGGTTGTGGGCGATCGGGGTGCCGTTGGTGGTTCCACTGGCGGTGTTGGTGTTCTTCGGCGCGTTCATCCCCTTCGTTGGCGCGATCTTGACCGGGGTCATCGCGGTGCTGATCGCCTTGGTTGCCAAGGGCTTGCTGGCTGCGGTGTGGGTGGTGATGGTGCTGATCTTGGTCGGTGAGTTGGAGGGCCACGTGCTGCAACCCCTCCTGCTTGGCCGGGCGGTCCGGCTTCACCCCTTGGCGGTGGTCCTCCCAGTAGCAACCGGTTTCATACTCATCGGCGTCATCGGTGCGCTGCTCGCAGTCCCGGTGGTTGCCGTCGTGGACGCCGGGATCCGCTCCCTGTACCAGCCAAACCCTCCCAACCCGGACACCGTCGATCCGCTCAACCCCCGCTCCGCCCGCACCTAAATATCGAGGCACCAAAGCAACCAGTGACCGGGCCGCAGAGTGTGCAGGGCAACAGGCAGAGTCAGAAGGGGTTGGTGACCCCGCTCGTAAACCGTCCCACATAGTGGCGGCGCACCAAGCCTTCAGCGGTGTCGGTGATCAGTGTCATGCGGCCAACGCGGCACCGCTGGATGGTCTCAGCCAGGAGCTGGCGTCCGAGGCCCCTGCTGCGGCGCTCAGGCGCCACAAGGAGTTCAGCAAGATGGCCAAAATATACCGTTACACCGTTGGCGAACTCATGGATGAAGCCGACGACTGCGTCGTCTTGTTGAGCGCCACGACCATGGCTGCCCCCCGAGTTAGCAACGCGCGTATCGCCCGGTATGGGTCGCTAGGGGACGTCGGCTAGCCCTCCGCCGTGCACAGACAAATGCAACCAACCGCACAAGCACTGATCATCGGTAAAATGAGATGACCAGCATTTTACCTGGTAGTTGGCGGTAGCGGTGGGATTTGAACCCACGGAGGGCGTGAACCCTCACGCGCTTTCGAGGTCCGTCCCTCAGCGTTCACA
>JBHEMR010000066.1:0-5950 GCA_046262495.1 Pseudonocardiaceae bacterium
TGATCGCGCAAGCGGTGCCGTTGCCGGCGGATTGTGTGCTCTACGAGCCGTGCTGGGCCGATGTGCCCGGACGGCTGGCTGATCTGGTGCGACCCGGTGACGTGGTGGTCACGATGGGAGCCGGGGACGTGACGATGCTTGGTCCGCGGCTACTTGCCGAGCTGGAGGGCCGCGGACACTGCACCGCGGGGGCTGACCAGGCTGATTGCGTCGCCGGCGGCTCGGGTCCGCCGTGAGGGCGTCCAGTCCCGGTGCCTCGGGCGCCGGTCGCCGATCCCGTCGCGATACGCCTCGGCCGTCAGACGCCGCGCGGCATCGCGGTGCGGCGCGACGCACCAGCGCTGCCGAAGAACCTCATGATCGCCGTCTCGGAAGAAGCAACCGCGGCCAGCACGGCTCTCGCTTCCCGAATGGTGATCATGGAAGGGTGGCGTCGCATCGTGACGCTGGGCCGCTGGTCGCTCGGTCCAGTGCCGAGATTGCACAGCCGCTGGCGCCGCGCCCGTCCAGACCGGCCCGAATATCGCTGCTCTGGCTGACGGCCGGGATGGTGGTACTGGCTTTGGTCGGTGGGGGGGCGTGGGTGCTGCTGGTCAGCTCATTGTTCGACGCCCGTTCCGTGGCGGTGGAGGGCACCAAAGAGGTTCCCGCCGACGTCGTGCGGGCGGTCGCGGCGGTGCCGTTGGGAACGCCGATGTTGCGGCTGGACACCACGGCGATCGAGCGCCGGGTAGCCGCCGTGCCTCGGGTCGCCAGCGTGCAGGTGCGGTGCGGTCTAAACGGCACGGTGCGAATTGAGCTCACAGAACGCACCCCGGTCGCGGTCGTGCGTCGCGACAACGGCGTGCACCTTGTCGACGCCACCGGAACCGACTACGCGGCGGTCCCCGTCGAGCCGCCCGGCTTGCCCGAGCTGCGGTCGGACCGGGTCGGGCCCCGGGACGCCGCGACGGTGGCGGCGCTGACGGTGCTGACCGGGCTGCCCGAGTGGCTGCGGGGCCAGGTGCGTTCGATAGCGGCGAACTCTCCAGCTGACGTCGTGCTGCGATTGGACAGTGGACGCCCGGGCGCTGGGCGTAGCGGTGCCCGCCGGGAAGTGCGCTGGGGCGGCGTCGAGGACAGCGCGCGCAAGGTGGCCGTACTGGGCCCTCTGCTGACCCAACCCGGCAAGATTTACGACATCTCCAGCCCGGCGTTGCCCACCATCGCCTGACAAAGAAACACGGCGCCGCATACACTCACGTCGCCGGATCGCCGACCCTCTCGGCGTGCCTGCTGGACCCTGCCGGTGCGGGTGCCTACCGTCGCACAGAGACAAAGCTGACATAACTCTAATCCTTTAGCTGAGGTTGAGGGTTCTGCCACGCCGAGGGGAGCAGGAATGTCCGGACGTCGGCAGGGTGCTGGCAGCGACGAGGAAGGCCGCACTGTGTGCGACATCGAAGGCGCAAGCGAATGAACCCCCCGCACAACTACCTCGCCGTGATCAAGGTCGCCGGAATCGGCGGTGGCGGCGTCAACGCGGTCAACCGCATGATCGAGGTCGGGCTCAGCGGCGTCGAGTTCATCGCGGTCAACACCGACGCTCAGGCGTTGTTAATGTCCGACGCTGACGTCAAGCTCGATATCGGGCGTGAGCTCACCCGTGGGCTCGGCGCGGGGGCGAACCCCGAGGTCGGCCGCAAGGCTGCCGAGGACCATCGCGAGGAGATAGAGGACGTTCTCAAGGGGGCGGACATGGTGTTCGTCACCGCCGGTGAGGGGGGTGGGACCGGCACCGGAGGAGCTCCCGTGGTGGCGAGCATCGCTCGCAAGCTGGGTGCCCTGACCATCGGCGTGGTGACCCGGCCATTCACCTTCGAGGGCAAGCGGCGAGGCGGCCAGGCCGAGGACGGTATCGCCGAGCTGCGAACCGAGTGCGACACACTGATCGTGATCCCGAATGATCGTCTGTTGCAGCTCGGTGACGTCAACGTCAGTCTGATGGATGCGTTCCGGTCCGCCGACGAGGTGCTGCTGTCCGGTGTTCAGGGCATCACCGACCTCATCACCACACCCGGACTGATCAACCTGGACTTCGCCGACGTAAAAAGCGTCATGTCCGGCGCAGGCAGTGCACTGATGGGTATCGGCTCCGCCCGCGGGGAGGGTAGGTCGGTGCAGGCCGCCGCCAAGGCCATCAACTCGCCGCTGCTCGAAGCGTCGATGGACGGCGCACACGGTGTCCTGCTGTCCATCGCCGGCGGCTCTGATCTGGGTCTGTTCGAGATCAATGAGGCGGCGTCGCTGGTGCAGGAGTCCGCGCATCCCGACGCCAACATCATCTTCGGCACGGTGATCGACGACTCGCTGGGTGACGAGGTACGAGTCACGGTGATAGCCGCTGGTTTCGACTCCGGGGTGCCGTCACACAAAAGGCTGGACCCGACGCCGGTGGCCGCGCGCACAGTCGCCAGGGCACAGGCCGGTCAGGTTGGGCAGGCAGCCGGGTCGACCGCAGCGGGATCTCCTTCCACTCGGTCTTATCCGGGGGCGGCGCCGGCCCGCCATACACCACCCAATCCAGCCGCCTGGCAGCCCGCCACCGGCTCCCGCAAACCGAGCCGGGCGGTGCCAGTAACCGACGACTTCGACGACGATGACGAGGTGGACGTTCCACCGTTTATGAAGCGGTGAGCACCATCCGCGTCCGGCGGGTCGTCACCACTCGCCACGGCGGGGCATCGGCTCCGCCGTATGACTCGTTCAACTTGGGCGCGCACGTGGGTGACTGTCCTGAGGCGGTAGCCGCCAACCGCGAACGGCTTGCCACCGGCATTGGCCTGCCCCGCCAGCGCATGGTCTGGATGGAGCAGGTGCACGGCCGCACCGTCAGCGTGGTCGACGGTCCGCAGCTGCAGCCGGTCCCGGCCTGCGATGCGCTGGTCACCACGCAGTCCCAGCTTGCGGTGGCAGCGCTGGTCGCCGACTGTGTTCCGGTGCTGCTCGCTGATCCGGTCGGAAACGTTGTCGCCGCCGTGCATGCAGGGCGGCTGGGCGCTCGGACCGGGGTGCTGCTCGCCGCGCTGGAAACGATGCGGCGGCTCGGTGCGCGCATTGAGCGGGTGGAGGCGTTACTCGGACCGTCGGCGTGCGGACAGTGCTATGAGGTACCCGAGCAGATGCAGGCTGACGTGGACGCCCGGTTACCTGGTAGCGCATGCCGGACTCGCCAGGGCACCGCGGGTCTGGACCTGCGAGCCGGGCTGTGGAACCAGCTTGCCGCCGCAGGCGTGGCCAAGGTCGGCGTCGACCCACGGTGCACGATCGAGGACGCCGCGCTGTACAGCTACCGCCGCGACGGCGTCACCGGCCGGCTTGCCGCTGTGACCTGGTTCGAGCCGAGCGATGACCGGCCCGCAGCGAGGAGAAACCTGGGGCGATGACGGGACTGGAGCAGGCACGCCGCGAAGAGCTGGCTGCGGCCCTGGTGCGGGTCCGCACGCGCATCACCACCGCGTGCGCCATGGCGGGACGCGATCCTGCTGAGGTCCGTCTGCTTCCGGTCACCAAGACCTTCCCGGCGCGAGACGTCGCACTGCTCGTCGATCTTGGCCTGTTCGATGCCGCGGAGGCCCGGGACGTCGAGGCCGCCGGGAAGGTAGCTGAGGTTGCCGCGCTACGTCCGGCGGCGGCAGTGCGCTGGCACATGGTCGGTCGTGTGCAGCGAAACAAGTGCCCGTCAGTGGCTCGATGGGCGGCGCAGGTGCAGTCGGTGGATTCGCCGCGATTGGTCGAGGCGCTGAAACGAGCTGTCTGCTCCACGAGGAAGGCCGGGCGACGCCAGGGCAACCTCGGCGTATTGGTTCAAGCCAGCCTGGATGGCGACCCCGCGCGTGGCGGCTGCCCGCTGGCAGAGCTTGAGGCGCTAGCCGATCGGGTGGCGGCCGCGTCGGAGCTCCGGCTGCAAGGAGTGATGGGAGTCGCCCCGCTCGGGGTGGATCCCGGGGCTGCCTTCGCCCAGCTCTGGGTAGCTGCCCAACGGTTGCGCCGTTCGCATCCCGGCGCGGTCGAGGTGTCCGCCGGGATGAGCGGCGACCTCGAGCAGGCCATCACGCACGGCTCGACGTGCGTGCGTGTCGGAACCGCGCTATTGGGTGACCGGCCGTTAATCTCGCGCTGACTGGGTATGACGCTCCGTGGGCGGGGTTGGATCGTGGGCCAGGGTCGGTTCGGCGGGTGGTGCGTCGAGGATGGGGATGGGAAGGCGAACGATGAGCGCGCTGCACAGGCTGAAGGCGTACTTCGGCATGGTCCCCGTCGAAGAATTCGACGCAGCCCAGTTCGGTGCAGCGGAGTTCGACGACTATCACGCGAGCTATCGGACTGAACACCCCGATCCGGGCAATGGCAACCAGGGTTATGACCCAGCGTATGACGCGGGCACTGACAGGGTCGCAGTAGAGACTTCCGCGGCTAACGGCCCGAGTGAACACGCTGCCGAACGACCGGGTGTTCGACGTCCGCACCAGGCGGCTGTCGACGATTATGATGACGGGTTCGCGACCCGGGTTGGCCATCACGCGGTGACCAGGGCGCATTCCAGCCGATCTCCCTCCTGGGCCGCCGGATCTCGTTCCACGGACTCTCGAGCCGTCGGCCCGTGGATGGCGGCGGCTCCGGTGCGCGGCTCGCTGGCGATTGACACGGCGACCATCGACGCCAGGTCAACGGTCCGCCAGCCGGTCGCACCCCAACGTGTCACGCCAGCGCCACGCACCGCTTCGCTTGCTGAAGATGCGCTCGGAGACGGCGGCTCACATCCGCTGTCCCGCATCGTCACGCTGCATCCGCACAACTACAACGAGGCCCGGCCCATCGGGGAACGCTACCGAGAGGGCAATCCGGTGATCATGAACCTGACCGAGATGGAGGACCGGGACGCCAAGCGGCTGGTCGACTTCGCGGCCGGCCTGGCTTTCGCGCTGCGCGGCTCGATCGACAAGGTCACCAACAAGGTGTTCCTGCTCTCGCCGCCCAACGTCGACGTGTCCGCTGAGGACAGGCGCCGGATCGCCGAAGGTCGCTTCTTCAGCTAACGCCTGGTTAGGCCGTCAAGGGGCCCCGGCTTACCGGCACCCTGGTGCCGGTGGCAGAGTATCTCCGTGGACGTGGTCCGGTGGGTCGCTTACTATCTGCTCTTCTTCTTCTGGTTGCTGCTCACAGCGCGTATCGTGGTCGAGTTTGTTCGTACCTTCGCGCGTAGCTGGCAGCCGGTCGGGGGGGTGGCGATTGCCCTGGAGTCGGTCTATACAGTGACCGATCCACCGGTCCGGGCGCTCCGCCGGGTGATCAAACCCATCCGGATCGGCGGCGTTGGCCTGGACCTGTCCATTATGGTTCTGTTGTTCGTGGTGCTCATACTGATGCGCGTGGTGGAGCCGACGAGACTGTAACGGCCGCCGGGCTCGGGGCCGATGCCCCAGGATGTCCCTTCATAGTCGTCGAGGAGTGCGTGAGGTGATCCGATGCCGTTGACCCCCGCCGACGTTCACAACGTCGCGTTCAGTAAGCCGCCGATCGGCAAGCGGGGCTACAACGAGGACGAGGTGGACGCGTTCCTCGACCTGGTTGAGGCCGAGCTGGCTCGCTTGATCGAGGACAACAACGATCTTCGCAACCAGGTTGAGCAGCTCGATCAGCAGCTGCGCGCTGCGCCGGTCGACACTGGGCGCAACCTGCGCCCACTGGAGCCGCCGCGGCCGGTGATGGCGCCCGTTCCGCCGCCGATGATGGAACAGACCTCGCCCGGCGGTGATCACCATGTGCAAGCCGCCAAGGTGTTGGGTCTGGCGCAGGAGATGGCTGACCGCTTGACCGGTGAGGCCAAAGCCGAAGCGGATGGGATGTTGGGCGAAGCCCGGACCAAGTCCGAGCAGCTGCTCTCGGACGCCAGGGCGAAGGCCGACGG
>JBHEMR010000067.1:0-14341 GCA_046262495.1 Pseudonocardiaceae bacterium
GTCCGGCGTACGCCTGGCGCCCGAAGTAGTACATCAATGCCGTCAGCAACGTCGTGGGCGCCACTACCGACCCGAGGATCTTCAGGGCCTTGGGCAGCGCGGAGGCATCGGACATCGGTGACTCGGCGCCCGCCTCGCGCGGTTCGTGCGCCCGAGCCGCGGCCATGTCGTCGAGCCCAGGCGCCCGACCCTGCGGCAGCGCTACGGGCGGACTTGCCACCGGCGATGCTGCCTCGGTGGACGGTTCCGCGGCGCCGCCCTCTGGCGTCTTCGCGGTGGTCGTCATGAGCCTTGGGGCCCGGTCTCGTTGTTCGGTCCAGACTCATCTTTTTTCTTTGACCCACCGAAGTCGTCTGTTTGAGGGCACTCGATGTTCAATGTGACCGGTGTACTGGGCGTCACTTTCTTGCCAATATCCGGAGACTGCGAGTCGACTTCGCATTGATCGAGAGGGTGGGGACCCTTCTTAGGGTTGAAGTTTTTATTGAGGTGGAGGCATCCCGGCTGGTAGTGCGCGTCTTGACACGCTCTGTCCATTTTACTCAGCCACTGTCTAAGCGGGACCTGTCCACCTGGCAGGGTGACCCGTTCGGTCCCGGGCGGCGCGCCTCCCGGCCGCCTCGGTGGCGCCGGCGGCGCGACCGCGAGCGGCGGTCGGTCCGCTGGCGCCGGTGAAGGCGCGGCCCTGGGCGCCGGTGGGGGTGGCGCCTCCTGCACCGGCGGAGGTGGCGCCGCCTCCTGAAGACCGCCCTGCGGTGCGGGTGCGGCCGCCGGTATGGGTGCGACCACGTATTCCGGCGGACCACCGCAAGAGAGCACCAGTCCGCAGAGCGCAGTCGAGCAGATCAGCTGTATGCCCCGTGCCCGAGCAGACATTTTCGACCCCGTCCTGGCATGCGGTGGTCCCCTCACAGAGTAGAGGCCGCTGAGGTCGTCCTGATACCGAATTCGGTTTAGTTTTTCGCTGCTCTCCAGCTGGTGCACTGGCAGTGGACGGTGACGCTGACTGCATCACTGTCAGTATCCAGTGACAGGTAGATCCAGGAAGGTCAACCCGGGGTAGGCGTAGGGCTGCCCGGTCCAGCGTTCACCCTCCTGCGACCAGCACGATGGCGAGTCGGAGACGGCGCCGGGTGTTCTCGGGGCACAACCGCAGCATCAGTGAGAGGAACGATAGTAACTACTGGGGACGAGGTTCTGAATTCCGCTCCATATCCCGCTGAGAGCTTCGCCGGCCTTGTCAAGGGCTGTCGGAGCCGAGTGGGCGATGAAGGGACCCACCAGGTTCAACAACACGATGATCAAGATTATGACTACGAAGAAATTCACCACCCTGAGGACCGAATGACCCACGTTTGGCGCTGCCATCAGATTGCCTTCCTATGTGTGTGGTGCGATCGTATAGCGGCCATGTGCGAGACCTGAGGGCGTGCTGAGCGCCCGGGCGCATAGACCGGGTGGACGGCGCCGAGCGCCGCCGCGAGGCGCGGAGCGAGATCGCCGTGCGTAATCACAGGCACTAGGGTACGGGCTGCGTCTAGACCCCCACGCAGCGCAACGGATTACATCGCCCAGAAGGGCGAAGCGTGCGGCAGCCCGGCTTCGCACCAGGCAAGCGTCGCCGCGCGGCGGCACTACCGCGCGGTGGTTGCCCGAGCGTGCTCGGGGGTGTCGGTGGGGTTGTTCAGATGTGAGTAGATCAAGGCGAGGAGCAGGTCGGTGTCCACGGGCTTGGTGACATAGTCGTTCGCGCCGGACGCCAGGCTCTTCGCGCGGTCCTCCTTCATCGCTTTCGCGGTCACCGCGATGATGGGCAGGTCGGCGTAGCGGCTTAGATTGCGGATCGCGGCGATGGTCGCGTTACCGTCCAGCTCGGGCATCATCACGTCCATCAGGACCAGCGCGATGTCCTCGTTGCGCTCCAGCGCGCGGACTCCGGCCACTCCGTTGTCGGCGAAAACGACGGCCAGGCCGTGCGCCTCGAGCATGCTGCTCAACGCAAAGACGTTGCGCAGGTCGTCGTCGACGATAAGAACCTTCTCCCCGTGGAAGCGCGACGGCGCCTCATCGCCCGCCGAGTGCAGCTGCGGCAGCGACCGAGCGGCCGACACCAGCTCCTGAGGGATGAGCTCGTCGGGGGTGGCGTTCTGTGCCGTACCGTCAGGCACCGCCAGCTGTGATGCGTTGGCGACTTCGGGTAGGTAGAGGGTAAACACGCTGCCTACCCCGGGCACGCTGCTGACCGTCAGCTCGCCACCGAGCAGTTGGGTCAGCTGGCGGCTGATCGACAAGCCGAGCCCGGTGCCGCCGTATCGTCGGCTGGTCGTGCCGTCGGCCTGCTGGAACGCCTCGAAGATCGCAGACAGCTTGTCAGCGGGAATTCCTATGCCGGTGTCGTGCACCTCGAAAGCCACCCGGGCGGGTGCGGCGCGCAGCGCTGCACCCTCAACCTCGTCAGCAGATGCTCGCCGGATCCGAAGTGACACGCCGCCCTCATCGGTGAACTTCACCGCGTTGGACATCAAGTTACGCAGCACCTGCTGCAGGCGCTGTTCGTCTGTATGCAGCAGCTTAGGCAGCGTCGGATCGAGCTCCACGGTGAAGTGCAGCGCCTTCTCAGCGGCCAGCGGTTCGCACAGCGTCTTGACGTAGTTCACCACGCCGGTCATCGCCACGTCGGACAGCGACGGATCCATCCGGCCGGCTTCGACCTTGGCCAGATCGAGAATGTCGTTGATCAGCTGCAGCAGGTCGCTACCGGCGGAGTGGATTGTTCTGGCGAACTCCACCTGCTTGTCCGACAGGTTGCCGTCGAGGTTGTCGGCCAGCAGCTTGGCCAACACCAGCGCGCTGTTGAGCGGGGTGCGCAGCTCATGAGACATGTTCGCCATGAAGTCCGACTTGTAGCGCGACGCGGCGGCCAGCTGGGCTGCCCGGTCCTCGATCTCCTGGCGAGCTAGCTCGATCTCAGCGTTCTTGATCTCGATATCGCGGTTCTGGGTGGCCAGCAGGGCGGCCTTCTCGGCCAGCTCGGTGTTGGACTTCTGTAGCTCATGCTGCTGGGCCTGCAGCCGGCGCGAACCCAACGTCAGCTCCTGAGCCAACCGTTGCGACTCGGCCAGCAGCGCTTCGGTGCGGGAGTTGGCCAGGATGGTGTTGACATTGACGCCGATCGCCTCGCGAAGTAGTTCGAGTAGGTCCCGGTGCACCGTGGTGAATTCGTTGACCGAGGCAAGCTCGATCACACCCAACGCCTGGTCCTCGAACAACAACGGCAGCACGAGCACGCTGGTCGGCGCGGCGGAGCCGAGACCGGAGCTGATCGCCGCATACTGTGGCGGCGCCTCGGTGATCAGGATCGTCCGCTTGTCCAACGCCGCCTGGCCGACCAGTGACTCGCCGAGCGCGAAGCGGCGGATTGTCGAGGGATCTTGGATGCCGTAACCAGCGGCGAACTCCACGACGGTCGGCCCGCCGTCATCAGTGCGGACCATGAAGAAGGCCCCTTGTTGAGCCTCGACCAAGGGGGCGAGCTCGCTGAGCACCAGTGAGGCCACGGTAGCCAGGTCGCGGTGACCCTGCATGAGGCCGGACAGCCGCGCGAGGTTGGTCTTGAGCCAGTCCTGTTCCTGGTTAGTCAGGGTGGCCGATTTGAGGTTGGCGACCATCTGGTTGATGTTGTCCTTGAGCTCGGCGACCTCACCGGAGGCGTCGACGGTGATCTGGCGGGTTAAATCGCCAGCGGTCACTGCGGTGGCGACTGCAGCGATCGCACGCACCTGGGTCGTGAGGTTGCCAGCCAGGCGGTTGACGTTCTCGGTCAGCCGCTCCCAGGTGCCGGACACGCCGATCACCTCGGCCTGCCCGCCGAGCTTGCCCTCGGTGCCGACCTCGCGGGCCACCCGGGTGACCTCGGAAGCGAATGCCGATAGCCGGTCGACCATGGTATTGATCGTGGTCTTGAGCTCGAGGATCTCGCCCCGAGCGTCCACATCGATCTTCTTGGACAGGTCGCCGCTGGCCACGGCGGTGGTCACCTGGGCGATGTTGCGTACCTGACTTGTCAGGTTGTTGGCCATGAAGTTGACGCTGTCGGTGAGGTCCTTCCAGGTGCCGGCGACGTTGGGCACCCGGGCCTGACCACCAAGGGTCCCTTCGGTACCCACCTCGCGAGCCACTCGGGTGACCTCGTCGGCGAAGGCTCCCAAGGTGTCGACCATCCGGTTGATCGTCTCGGCGAGTGCTGCCACCTCGCCGCGGGCCTCCACGGTGATCTTCTTGGACAGGTCACCGCCGGCTACCGCAGTCGCCACCGTCGCGATGCTGCGCACCTGACTGGTCAGGTTCTCCGCCATGCCGTTGACATTGTCGGTGAGCGCTTTCCAGGTGCCGGCCACTCCGCGCACCCGGGCCTGGTTGCCGAGCTTGCCTTCGCTACCCACCTCGTGCGCCACCCGTGTGACCTCGTCGGCGAAGGCGGAAAGCTGGTCAACCATGGTGTTGAGGGTGTTCTTCAGCTCCAGGATCTCGCCCCGGGCGTCGACGGTGATCTTGCGGCTGAGATCACCTCGAGCCACTGCGGTGGCGACCTGGGCGATGCTGCGCACCTGGCCGGTGAGGTTGCCGGCCATGACGTTGACCGAGTCGGTGAGGTCGCGCCACGTCCCGGCTACGCCGGGCACCTCCGCCTGACCGCCCAGCCTGCCTTCGCTGCCGACTTCGCGAGCCACCCGGGTGACTTCAGCCGCGAACGCGGAGAGTTGGTCGACCATGGTGTTGAGGGTGTCCTTGAGTTCCAGCAGCTCTCCGGAAACCTCCACGGTGATCTTGCGGCTGAGGTCGCCGCGGGCCACTGCGGTGGCCACTTGGGCGATGTCGCGCACCTGGGCGGTGAGGTTGCCGGCCATGACGTTGACCGAGTCGGTGAGGTCGCGCCACGTGCCCGCCACTCCAGGGACCCGCGCCTGGCCGCCTAGCCGGCCCTCGGTGCCGACTTCGCGAGCCACCCGGGTGACTTCAGCGGCGAACAGTGACAACTGATCGAGCAAACCATTGACGGTGTGACCCAACCGAGCGAAATCGCCCCGCAGCGGCTGCTCCGACACCCGTGACGACAGGTCACCTACAGATACCGCGGCCAGCACCCTTGCCAGCTCGGTGGTCGGCCGGGTCAGGTCGTCGATCAGGCCGTTGATCGCGGCGGCGGCCAGTGACCACCCCCCGCCGCTGCCGTCGGCGAGCCGTTCGCCCGTCCGCCCGTCCTGGCCGACCGCTCCGCGCACCCGAACCAGCTCACCGACCAGGGACTGGTTGCGTTGGGCGATCTGGTTGATCACTGTCGAGATCCGGCCGGCCAGGCCGGTGTCGGTGACCGCCAGGCGGCGCCGGAAGTTGCCGTCGCGAAGCTCCTCCAACGCCAGCAGGATTCGTTCAAGCGTGGCGGGATCGAGTGGATCCGTACGCCCGACACGTGCTTCTGCAGCCGAAACGGGGTGCGCGCTCACGATGAGCCTCCTAGGACATCAGTGCTTAACGCCCGCAGCGTGCCACGATTGGTCTCGGGTTTCGACCCTGAGCACGCCAGTCGAGGACTACCCTCACTGCGACGCGGTCGGATCTGGGAGGAGATGCCGTGGCATCTGACCGGCGCCCGGTGGCCGAGCTGCTGGTACCGGGGCTGCCTCGGCTGCTTGATGATGTCGACCAAGCCGTGATCGTGGAAGACGGGTCGGGCCGGATCCAACTGCTCAACGAAGCGGCCCGTCGGCTGTTTCCGCACCTGGACCTCGGCGATGAGTTCGAACGCAGTGGCGAGTGCGTCCTCGCGGGCCCCGCCGGACGCCCGGTCGGCGGACGGCTTCGGCCGCTCGCCGATGGCTGGCATGCCTGGGTGGTCGACGCCAGCATCAGCGACGAGCAGTTCATTCAGAAGGCCAGCCGAGAGCTGGCAGCTGCGGTGGCCCACGATGCGACGGCGGCGGCATTGGTTGCGCTGGCCGTTCCGACTGTGGGGCAGCAGGCCGCGGTTTTGCTGCCGGCGGCGCGCGCGCGAATGTCGTGGTGGCACTGCGCTGATGCCGGGATCGAGCCCGCTCAAGGCGTGACCCGGGCGCCGGTCGCGTGGGCGGCCCCAGTTCTGGCCGGTGCACTGCGCGGAGATACGGCCGGCACTACCACGGTGCCAGCCAGCGAGTTGGGTGAGTTGGCCGCGGTGCTCGGGTCTGATGTCGCCGAGGGGATGCCGGTCGTGGCGGTACCCCTGCCGGGGCCGGACCGGATCGAGGGGCTGCTGGTCGTGGTCCGGCCTATCGCGGATACGTTGCTGCTCAAGCAACTGGTGGCGCTGGCCGGCCCGATAATCGGCGCCAGCCGCCGATGGCGCGAGCAGGCCAACGCGCTATCGCTGTTGCAGGCCCCGCTGCTGCCATTGCAGCCCGATGCGCTCCCGGAGCTGCCCGGAGTGCAGTTCGGTGTGGCCTACCGGGTCGCCGGTGAGCTCGCGGTAGGCGGTGACTTCTATTTCGTCCGACCCACCCTCGGCGGGAAGGCCTTGCTCGGGCTCGGTGATGTGTGCGGCAACGGAGCTGAGGCCCTCGCCGAAAGTGCCCGGGTGCAGCACTCGCTGGGTGCCCTGATGATCGTCGAGCAGGACCCGGCCCGGTTGCTGTATCTCCTCAACCGGGCCCTGCTGGCGGCCGGGCGGACCGTCTTCACCACGATGGTGCTCGGCGCGCTGCACCCGGCCGCGGTGGGCTGCAGCCTCACGTTCGCCACCGGGGGCCATCCCGCACCGATGGTGCTGCGCGGCAGCGGCCACGTAGAGGACGTCGGGGTGCCCGGCACGGTGGTCGGGATCCTGCCCGATGCACGTTTCGGCCGCACCTCGATCACGTTGGCTCCGGGGGACACCTGCCTGCTCTACAGCGACGGCGTCACCGAGGCCGATCGCCGTATCGGAGGTGACCAGGAGCAGTTCGGACCTGCCCGGTTGGCCGCCTGCTTGCGCGACTGCGCCGGAATGACAGCGCAGGCGGTGGCGACCCGAGTCGAGCGCACCGTGCAGGACTGGCTTGGCCGCAACGACGGCGACGACCTTGCCGTGCTCGCGGTTCGAGCCGTCGAACCGGTGGGTCGCTGAGCCCCATGGGCAGCGCAACCCGTGGTGGGCCTGCGCGGACCTGCCCTATATGGTGACAAGGGTGGACAACGACTTCCCCGCGGACATCATCGGCTTGCAGGTTGCCGAGCATGGACCCGACGCACGCGTGGTTACCGTGACCGGGGAGATCGATACGCTGACAGCGCCGAAACTCGCCAGCTTCCTCAACGAGCAGCTATTCGCTGCTCAGGTCGTCGTGGTGGACCTCGATGGCGTTGAGTTCTTGGGATCGGCCGGTTTGTCCGCTCTGTTCGAGGCCAACGAGCTTGCCACCCGCGAGCGCCGCACCCTGCGGATGGTGTGCCATTCCCGCATCGCCAACCGGGCTCTGGAGGCGACCGAACTGCGGGGCCAGTTCACCTTCGCCGACACGGTGCCGGAGGCCTTGAAGCACTCAACCTGACGAGGCTGGCGAGCCGCGACCGAGAAAGTAAGGAGACGACGATGGCTGCTGCGGCCGGGTGCGTCACACAAAACGGGGCGATCACGAATGCGGCTCGATCGCAGTGACCTACGTGGAGAGAGGCTGCTCGATGCCTAATCACGGGTCAGCCTCCAACTCTGATGAGTCGGTGTTGTCCCTTGAGCTGCGCACGACGGCCAGCACCGTATCGATCCCGACGATCCGCACCGTCGCGGCAGATCTCGCCGCCCGGGCCGACTTCGATCTCGACTCGATCGACGACCTCCGGATGGCGGTCGATGATCTGTGCGCCATGCTGGTCCGGATCGCCGCCGCCAACGCGACGCTGTACTGCACGTTCACCGTCCGGCCCGAGCGGATCGAGGTGGCCGCCGAAACCGACGTTGACGATCTGGCGGATCCACTACCCACCGGCTCATTCGCGTGGCGGGTGCTGCAGTGCCTTGCTGACGAGGTCGGTGCCACATCGGTGCCCGCTGAGCCTGGCCGGCGTGGCCGGGTACGCATCACTCTGGCCAAAGACGCCCTGACGGCACCCCAGCCGTGACCCCGTCCGTGTCCTCGGTCGGGACCGAACACGGTGAATATGCGCACCTGGTCCCGCTACAGCGCCGGTACTCCCAACTTGCTCCTGGTGACCCGGATCGGCAGCGGTTGCGCGAGCAACTGATCAGTGGCTATCTGCCGGTGGCCGAACACATCGCGCGTCGATTCGCCGGCCGCGGTGAGCCGCTGGAAGATCTGATCCAGGTCGCAACCGTGGGATTGATCAACGCGGTAGACCGCTTCGAACCGGTCCGTGGTTCGGATTTCTTTTCCTTCGCCGTACCGACGATCACCGGAGAGGTCCGCCGGTATTTTCGCGACCACGGCTGGTCGACGCGGGTGCCCCGGCGGTTGAAGGATCTGCACATCGTCATCAGGGGCACGCTGGCGGAGCTGTCCCAGCAGCTAGGCCGCGCACCGAGACCCAGCGAGATCGCGGACCGATTGGGGCTATCGATCGCTGAGGTGATCGAGGGGCTGCAAGCCGGGGAGGCATACCGGAGCTCATCACTGGATGAGATGCTCGGCTCCGGAGAGGGAAAGGCGACTCTGGGCGAGTTCATCGGCGGCCTGGATGGAGAACTCGCCCTGATCGATGATCGCGAGGCGTTGCGCCCGCTGCTGGCCGAGCTTGCTCCCCGGGAGCGGACGATTCTCGCGTTGCGATTTTTCCGTCAGTTGACGCAAACTCAGATCGCCGAGCAAGTCGGTATCTCACAGATGCACGTGTCGCGAGTACTCCGCCAGACGTTGGAATCCTTACAGGAGCGCATCGCCAACCCGGATTGATGCTGGAGTCTTTTCGGGTCTCGCGCTGGGCATTGCGCTCATCGAGCGGCCACCGGACGCGGTGTGGGCGGTCGCTCAGCTGCCGATGGTGAACCGGACGGCGGCTGCGGCCAGCCGCTGACTGCGCGCCCGGTATCCTCGCAGGGCAGCTCGCGCGGCGTTCGCACCGCAGGCTCCGTGCACGCCGCCCCCGGGATGGGCCGAGGATGACGCCAGGTAGAGGCCGGTAACGGGCGTCTCTGGGCGGCCAAGTCCCGGCGTGGGTCGAAACACCAGTTGCTGGTGTATCGCAGTGGTGCCGCCGTTGATGGCGCCGCCGACGAGATTGGCGTTGTGCTCGGTGATTTGCGGCGGCGCGGCCACCGTCCGGCTGATGATCCGGTCCCGAAAGCCGGGGGCGAACCGCTCAATCTGCGCTTCGATGCGCTGCGCGATGGCCTCCCGGTCCCGCTCGTCCCAGGCCCCCGTAATGTCGTCGCCGCCAGCGTCGCCGCGGATCTGGCGGGGCACATGGGTGTACGCCCACAGCGATTCAGTCCCTGCCGGTGAGCGGCACGGGTCGGCTGTCGTCATCTGTCCCACGAGCAGGAAGGGGTGGGCCGGCACGAGCCCCATGGCGATGTGGGCGGTGTATTCGGTCATCTCGTCCATGCTGGCGGAGACGTGGACGGTGCCCGCACCCGCGGTTTCGCCCGCAGCCCACGGCACCGGCGCGTGCAGTGCCCAGTCGAGCTTGACGGTGGCGTTATCCCACTGGAACCGCCGGATGTCATCGCGCAGTCGGGGCGGTAGGTGCGTCCAATCGACGAGGCCGCCGTAGAGGTAAGTGGCAGGGATCGCGGCCAGCACCGCGCGGCGGGCCAGGATCTCGTCGCCGTCGGCGGTGCGCACACCGACCGCGCGGCCCCCGCGTACCACCACCTGACGAACCGGCGCGTCGCACCGCACCCGCCCACCCCGCCCCTCCAGCCTGCGGACCAGCGCGGTGGTGAGCTGGCCGGCGCCACCCTCCGGAACCGGAAAGCCGTACTGCTGGCCCAGCATCGACAGCAGCCAGCCGAACATGGCGCCGCCGTTGGACTCGGGCATCAGGTCAGTGTGCAGGGCGCACCCAGCCAACAGCAGCGAGCCGGGTCCGATGAACTCCTCCTCGGCGAGCCGGCGCACCGGCAGCAGCCCAAAACGAGTGAACCTCAGCAGGCCGGTCGGTCCGAGCGCTGCTACCAATCGGGCGCCGGCGCGCACCGGCGGGAACGGCACGAACAATGCGTCGATCAATAAAGGGCCAAGTCGCTGCCAGTTGCCATAGAGCCGTTTCCACGCCGCACCGTCACCCGCGCCGAGGGCGTCGAGCCCCGCGGCTGTCCTCTCCAGGTCCCGCGACAGCACGACGGTGCGGCCGTCGAGCAGCGGGTGCGCAAGGATCGTGGGCGAATGCACCCAGCGCAGTCCGTGGCGCTCAAGCTCCAAAGCGCCGATGACCGGGGAGGCCGCGGCGAGCGGGTAGAAGGCGCTGCAGAGGTCAGTGGTGAAGCCCGGTGTGGGACCTGGGGCGCTACGGACTGCCCCGCCGGGCCCAGGCTGCTCCTCGAGGACGACGACGTCCCACCCGGCGTCGGCGAGCACGTTCGCCGCGACGAGCCCATTGGGCCCGGCACCGATGACCACGGCATCGACCACGCGGCCTGACATACCCGGCCAGCTTTGCTGGCAAACGGCGTGTTGTTACCGTTTCATCGCACGCGTGCTGGGTACTTCCACGCCATGAGTACTTCCACCACACCGACTGACGTGATCACGTTCCTCATTGAGCAGCACAATGAGGTGAACGACATGTTCGCCCACCTGGAACAAATGGACGGAGCCACCGACGATAAGGTCCAGCGTCTCGCCGAGCAGGTGGTGACATCGCTGGTTAAGCATTCTGTGGCCGAGGAGATTTACCTCTACCCGACCGTCCGTAAAGTTTTGCCGGGTGGCGATGACATCGCCGATCACGAGCTTAGCGAGCACGACGAGGCCGAGCAGACAATGAAGCGGCTGGAGGCACTGAGCCCGGCGGAAGGGCGGTTCTGGCCAACGCTGCACGAGCTGATCGGTGCGATTCGGCACCACGTGCAAGACGAGGAGAACGACTTGTTCCCCAAGCTCCGGGCAGCCTGCTCCGAGGAACAGTTGCAGGAGCTTGGTCGCAAGGTTGAGCAGATCCAGAAAGTCGCGCCGACGCGGCCGCACCCGGCCTCGCCGTCAGAGGGTGCCGCGCTGGCTGCGCTCGCCCCCGGCGCGGGGTTGGTCGACCGGGTCCGCGATGCGCTATCCGGCCGCGGTCATTGAGCCGGCTGGTACTTGAGCGCTCCGAGGGCTCGCAGCTGTGCCCGCGGAATCCTGAGCACCGGCCGGTAGTGGCACCCGCGCCGGCCGGTGCTCCACCGCCGGACCGTCCACTAGGGTAGTAAGGCAGCAGGAGGACCAGTGAGCGACGAGCAATTCATCAGCGAGGTCCAGGTCCGGGCTGGCTTGGATACCCGAAACGACGCCGAGCGCGCTATTCGCGCAACACTGACAATCCTGAGTGAGCAACTGCCGGACGATGTGGCCCGCTCGGTCGCCGCCGCCCTACCGGAGCGGCTCGGGGAGCAACTGCGGGGACGACAAACTCGTTCCATAGTGGCCGCAGCGCAGGCCGGCCGGCTGAGTCGCGGGCTGGCGGAAGGGGAAGGTAGCTGGCCCGGTGACGACACCGTCGCCGATGCTGATATCGACGACGGCCGGACCGATCAAAGCTGATTATTAGTGGCTGGTGAGTTCATCGCTTCGGTGATCCTGTTTCGCGGCTGTTTCTTGGCCCGTGGTCGGCTCCTGGTGTGCGATCGGCCCCTCAGTGGAGATCGACCCGCGGGCCGAGGTCGACTTCTGCCTGAAAGTTGAAATGCCCGGCGAGGATGGCTCGCTAATGCCGGCACCAGCAACGCTGCCGCGCTTTCCTTCGGCGCCGCTGACCGCGCCGGAAGCGACCGGTAACGGTGCGACCGGCCGGTCAGGATACAGCGTGATCGGATTCGGTTGAACCCACGCCAGGGGCCCACGAGCCGCTGCCCGACCGGGTCCCGCGTCCTGGCCCAGGACCGGCGAATGGGCCGCTCGCCAGCGGCGCGATGAGCCCGTCGTTGACGATTACGGTGAGACCTAGCAATCCCCCACCGGCCAGCGCAAAGCAGGCAGCGACAGCTGTTTTGGCAGCACGGGTGCTCGGTGGCAGCGGCGCAACGGTCCCGCGTCGGTGGCTCGCAGCGACGCTGCGCAGGTGGGGATCTGCGCCGATCCATGCGATCAAAGCATAGGCGGGTGGTCCTGAACCGGCCTTACGACGATGGCGAGAAGTCAGTTCGTGCACTTGGGTCTCCGGGTGCGTCAACCCCACCTCACCTACGTTGATACGCCGCGTTGGCTTCGAGACGGCAGCGCGATCCTGTCGGCGAGGTGAACTCTGCGTGCCGCCACTGAGTTTAAGAGGCGTAAAGGCCGGGTACTCCGGCTCCGCGCAGTAAGAAGCTCGGCCCCCGCTGGTCGCGGTCCGGGACCGCGGTCATGGCAGTGGCCAGCACCGAGGCGAAGCGGCGACTCTTGTGGAGTTACTGAATGGACGCGAACAGTTACGTGACGTTTCTCTTGATCGGGGTTCTGCTTGTCCTGATCGATGGGCAAATCCTGTATCGGGGCGGTCTGGGTTATCTGCAGAAAGTGTACCCGCCAGATTCCGCCCGCTCGGTGATGCAGTTGGTGACAGTACTTTTCCATCTGGTGGTGCTGGGCATCTTGGCGTTGATCTCGACGCTCGATGTCAGTACCGGGATGCCCATTCGCGACCTCGTGGTCAAATGGGGTGTGGTCCTGTTAGGCCTTGCCGCCGCGCACGGCCTAACCATGGCGATCCTGGTTAACATGCGGAACCGACGCCGGGAAGAGCAGCTCGAGGATGAGATCGCTGGGGACCACAACGGTATCGGCGCGCGGGAAGCCACCGTCTATCCGGTGTCCGACCTTGAAACGAGGTCTGGTCGATCATCTAACCCAGCGTAAGAGTTAGTCGGCGGTGATCCCGCCTCGCCCGGTAGCGCACCAGCGAACGATGGCTTCTCACCCGTGGTCACCTCCGGAGGCTCGGCCTTCCGGACGCTCCCTTGTGGGGCAGGAGTGACGGCTGTGCCGGTGTGCGATAGTTGGGGTGAAGAAGGTGAGGTTATGTGCGCCACTTTCCACGCCCAGCTGAATGAGCTGGTCCTCGACCTTGTGCGGATGACCCGCCTGGCCGGCCAGATGATGACCAATGCGGCGATTGCGTTGCATCAGGCTGACGTGCCGCTCGCGACCGTCGTGATAGCTAAGCGTGAGCAGATGAACGCGATGCACGACGATACCGAGCAGCGCTCCATTGTCCTGCTCGCGCAGCGAGCCCCGGCTGCGGGCGACCCGCGAGCTGTAGTTGCGGTTCTGCGCGCAGTGGGTCACCTGAAACGGATGGGTAACCTGGCCCGGCACATCGCCGTGATTGCCCGGCTCAAGCACCCGAACCCGATGATCGCGGGCGAGGTCCGCCCGGTGCTTGCCCGGATGAGCCTGCTCGCCAGCCAGTTCGCCGAGGACGCCGCGCGCGCGATCGAGCGCCAGGATTGCGTGTCGGGCAGCCAGCTGGCCGAGGCGGACGACGAGGTGGACGCGCTACGCCGCCACCTGTTCGGCATTCTGTTCGCCGCGGATTGGTCGCACGGCGTGGAACAGGCCGTGGACGCCGCTCTGATCGGCCGCTATTACGAGCGTTTCGCCGACCACGCGGTGGCCGTCGCAGCGGAGGCGCGCTACCTCGCCACCTGCTGCGCTGAAGCGGTGCCATCGCGCACGGTATAGTGCCGCTCGATTGTGCTGGTCCGTCAACGCCCGCAACTGTCCGACGAACAGTCGTCTGAACCGGGTGAGCAACCTCGCTCGGCACATCGACATCATCGCCCGGTTCAAGCCCCCGAGCCCATGACCTGAGGCCCTGCTGGTCGCGAGGATCCCCGGTTCGGCCCCCGTGCAGGTGAAATGCCGGTGCCCACTGTTGTGATCGACAGGCCAGGGCTACCGGGGCGGTGGTGTGGAGGACAGGTCATACAGATCTGGCACGGTGAGATCCGCGGTGCGTCGCTGACCAGGCCGGGCGCTGGCAGGGGTCGGGATATTGCGGCCGCGCCAGACGAGCACCGACGCACGCGGGAGCGTGAGCCGGCATCGTGCACCGAGTGCCGGGTGATCGCCGGCCGACGTCTGCGCGGTCAACTCGGGGCCACCGTCCAGGGTCACCAGTACCTCGTCGACCGCGCCGAGACAAACCACATCGCTGACCGTGCCGGGATGCCCAACCGAGTTCTCCCCGACCATGTCGT
>JBHEMR010000068.1:0-8361 GCA_046262495.1 Pseudonocardiaceae bacterium
TCTGCCCGACGAGATAGCGGAGTTGATCGCATGACCCCCGCGGAGCAGATGCCCACTGCGAACCGCTCTGCGGACAACCCCATCCGGGTCGGGGTGCTCGGGGCGCGCGGTCGGGTGGGGACCGAGGTGTGCAAGGCGGTGGACGCCGCTGACGATATGGAACTCGTTGCGATGGTCGACGCGGGCGACTGGATGTTCAACGTCGCTGACGCGGGCGCAGAGGTCGTCGTCGACTTCACTCATCCCGACGTGGTGATGGATAATGTGCGCTTCTGCGTAGACCAGTCCATTCACGCAGTTGTGGGGACCACTGGCTTCACCGAGGCCCGGCTAGCACAGGTCCGCGAATGGCTCGCGCCCAAGCCCGATCTCGGAGTACTGATCGCCCCCAACTTCGCGATCGGGGCGATCCTGTCGATGCGTTTCGCTGCGATGGCCGCCCGATTCTATGACTCCGTGGAGATCGTGGAACTGCATCACCCGGGCAAGGCCGACGCACCGTCAGGCACCGCTGCTCGCACGGCGTCGCTCGTCGCCGCCGCTCGCGCGCGGGCCGGAATGGGAACGCCTCCGGATGCCACCACCCGTGCCCTATCTGGTGCACGCGGCGCAGACGTCGACGGTGTGCGGGTGCATGCGGTCCGGTTGACCGGGCTGGTCGCGCACCAGGAAATACTGCTGGGTACCGGGGGTGAGACATTGACGATCCGCCACGACACGCTGGATCGCTGTTCGTTCATGCCCGGCGTCCTGCTAGCCGTCCGCTCGGTCCTCAACCACCCAGGCCTGACCGTAGGCCTAGAACCCCTGCTCGATCTGTAGCCCGCGCCCCAAATCGCCATTCGGCTTTGAATGGCGGACGCGGGCAACCGTGAGCTAGGCGAGTACGAAATCTAGCGGGCCGGTTAGGCGAATCTCGCGTAGCAATCGGCCGCCGGCGTCGAGGGTGCGCACGGTGCTGTCGGGGACCCAGCCGGCGCGCCGGTAGAAGTTCAGCGACGCCGGATCCTCGGCGGGCACCCAGGCGATTCCCCGGGTAGCGCCGGCGTCACGTAGTGCTGCCGCGGCGGCGGCGAGCAATCGGCCGCCGTGGCCGCGGCGGCCCCACCTGGGTTCTACCAGCAGAGTACTGACAAGCACGGTCCGTGCCGCGTCCGGGGGCAGCGCGCCATTGGCAGCGGCCACGTCCTCCTCGGGCGCGGGACCGGCCACCACGAAGCCGACCAGATCGTCACCTTCGGTGGCGATCAACACTGTGGCCCCACCCTCGATCGCGTCGGCCCAGACTTCTCGCACGTGCGGTGCATCCAGCTCGTCGAGGGTGCCGGGCGGCAACAGCTCGGAGTAAGCGGCGCGCCACGTGGCGGCGTGCAGCGCGGCCAAGACGGGAACGTCGTCAGGTGTCGCCGCGCGCACCCCAGCCACTGCCATGCCAGTCACGGTATGCGGTAGCCGCAAGGAAAACGTATGCGGGCGTTAGCGCCGGCACTGTCGGTGCCGGATGGCAGCATCGGTGACCGTGGAGATCGTTGGACAAGACACTGCACGGCGCACTGCGCTGGCGGCGCAAGGCTTTGCCGACCCGCGCCCCACCGGGGCGGTGACTCGGCGGCATCTGGTGCGGGTGCTGGGTCGGATCCGATTGCTGCAATTGGACTCGGTCACCGTGCTGGCTCGGGCGCACTATCTACCGACGTTCAGCCGGCTGGGTCCGTACCCGAGGGAACTGCTCGACGACGCCGCCTGGGCGTACCCGATACGCCGTCCGCGCCTGCTGGTGGAGTGCTGGGCGCATGAAGCAAGCCTGGTTCCAGTTGGTGACTGGCCGTTGTTGCACTCGGGAGCTAAGAATCCCGGCTGGTGGCAACGGTATGGCGAGCTGGTGCAGCGAGCCCCAGAGCTGGTCTCGGCAGTGCTGGACGCGGTCAAGGAACACGGCCCGGTCGGCGCGGGCACCCTGGAGCGGGAGCTGGGCGCTGGGGTCCGTGCAGTGCCTGGATCGTGGTGGAATCGGACCGACACCAAACGGATCTGTGAGTGGCTTTTCGGCAGGGGCGAACTCGTCGCCGGTACGCGGCGTGGCTTCGAGCGGCTCTATGACCTGCCGGAGCGGGTGCTGCCGGCCGAGGTGCTCACCCGCCGGGTCGACGCCGAGCAAGGCGCTCGTGAGCTGATCGCGCGCGCTAGTGCCGCGCTGGGTGTAGCCACCGAAGCTGACTTGCGAGACTACTACCGGTTGGGATCGCAGCGCAGCAGGACGGCGATCACGCAGCTCGTGGAGACCGGAGAGCTGCAACCGGTAATGGTCCGGGGCTGGCAGGCACCGACCTACCGACACTGTGATGCTCGCACGCCGCGGCGGATCTCCGGCGCCGCGCTGCTGTGCCCGTTCGATCCGCTGATCTGGGACCGGGCGCGCACAAAACGGCTGTTCGGCTTCCGGTACCGGGTCGAGATTTATGTCCCGGAGCACCGGCGTAGCCACGGCTACTACGTGTTCCCATTTCTGCTGGACGGGAAGCTAGTCGCCCGGGTCGACCTCAAGGCTGACCGTTCCGCAGCCCTGCTGCGGGTGCCGGGCGCTTTCGCCGAGCCCGGGATCGCCGACGCCTCTCGCGTGGTCACCGAACTAGCCGGGGCGCTGAAGGAGATGGCGCAATGGCTAGAGCTGGACGGGATCGCCATTGGCCAGCGCGGGGACCTCGTCGCGGCGCTGGGTAGCGCGACCAGGCGTGGCGCCGGGAGCTGGCCGGTCAGGATGGTGCTGCGGTGACCAGTGCGTCGCCTGATCCGGTCCGGGCCCGCACCCGTAGCGCGACATCACCCTCGGTGGGTGGGCCGCCGACCGGCAGGTCGCTGTGTGCGCGCCCGGAACCGGAGCTGACATCCAGCTCGGCAAGAACCCCGGCGTGAATCCCGACTCGCAGCTGCCCCGAACCGGTAGTGAGCTCGAGTCCCCCGGCGCTGGCGTCGACCACCGTGAGGTCGCCGCTGCCGGTGCGCGCGCTGAGGTCGCGCGCGACGGCGCCAAGCCGGACGTCGCCGGAACCGGTCTGCACGGTGCCCCCGCCCTGCGTGCCCTCGACGCTGATCACGTCGACCTCCCCGGACCCGGTCCGCACCCGCAGCTGGCCCGAGACCGTCCCCAACCGCACGTCGCCCGAGCCGGTGCGGATTTCGGCCGCTCCGGTGCAGCGCTGCGCCCGGACCTGTCCGGAGCCGGTCGCGGCGTCGAGGGCGGCGGCCACTCCAGTAACGGCGACGTCCGCGGAGCCACTTCGGGCGTTGATCGACGAGCCCGGCGGCGCGGTCACGTGGATTATCAGCGGCACAGTTCGCAGCGGAACCTCCCGCGGTGTGCGTACGGTGAGTCGCTGCCCGGTGAAGTCGATCATCGTACGTCGCACCGCCTCGGCTGCTACCTCGCCCGGTGGGGTGGCCCCGGTCTGCTCGCCCAGCCAGTTCAGCAAACCACCGATCCCTACTGCCCACGGCGGCTGGCTGGTCGGATCCGGACGGATCTGCACAGCTACCTCAGGGCCCGCAGTGCCTTCCTCTGGGCCGTCCTCCAGCGTGATGTCCAGCCGTCCGCTATCGAGCTCGACCGAGATGCCGATTGGTCCTTGGCACTCGAAGTCCTGTTGCCGAACCACCGATGGCTCGGTGTCGTCGTGTTCCACGAGTTCTCCTCAACAAGATTGGAGATGGTCAACCTTGGACCCAGCCCTGGACCCGATTGCCGCTACGGCGATCACCCGGGCCCCGGCGCGCCTCGTTCCACGGCTCGCCGCGCAATGCGCCTGCAACGGCCTGCGAGACCCAGGTGTTCAGGGACACGCCCTGCTCGGCGGCGGCCCGCTCAGCCTGACCCTTGAGCTGGTCGAACAACCGCAGGGTCATCCGTCGGATGTCACCGCTGGCATCGCCGAAGGGGGCCGCGCCGGGCTCGTTGGATGGCGGCGAGCCATCTGCCCGCGGGTCGGTGGCATGGACTCCAGTAGCGCTCGAGCCGGTGTCGGATGGAGCGCTCACCGCGATCCGCACGTCACGGCCGTCCAGCCGCACCTCCACCACCCGGTCGTCCAGCGCCGCGGTGACCTCCGCGGCGAGGTCGGACAGCGCATTCATGATGGCCAAGCGCGCCGCGGGGCCCAACGCAGCGCCCAGCACGGCGGCGGTGTGGCGGGTCTGCTCATCGCCCGCCGACGCCGCGGCGGTGAGGTCTTCGCGCAGCTGCGAGATGTACGGAGTGAGATCCATGGTGTCAAGCGTGGCGTCATACTTGACGTCAGTCAAGACGTCACTGGTATCGCAGTACGCTGCGGACGCTCGGAACCGCGGCCGCCTGAGAGGAATGCACAATGAGCCAAGCGCAGGGAATTCACGGCGCCGTGGGCGCCACCGAAGCGGAAGTCAATGACCCACAGGTGAGCACCGTGACGTCGCGGGTCCAGCTCGTCGGCAAAACCGAGTTCTTCCCGCCCGCTGATGTGCCTTGGTCGACCGATGCCGACGGTGGACAAGCACTCGCCGAGTTCGCCGGTCGAGCCTGCTACCAGTCCTGGCGCAAGCCCAATCCGGTGACCGCGACGAATGCCGGATACCTCCGCCATATCCTTGAGGTCGGTCACCTGTCAGTGCTCGAACATGGCACGGTCAGCTTCTACCTCACTGGCGTGTCGCGGTCGTTGACCCATGAGCTGATCCGGCACCGGCATTTCTCCTACTCGCAGTTGTCTCAGCGCTACGTTCCCGAGCGGACCGCCGCGATGGTCGAGCCGGACGTCATCGCCAATGATCCCGAGCTGCACCAGCGGTTCCACGCCGCAGCCCAGGCCAGCCAGCAGGCCTACAATCACCTCCTCGCGGGCTTAGAAGAACGCTTTGCCGACGAGCCGAACGCCACGCTGCGCCGCAAGCAGGCGCGCCAGGCGGCTCGCGCGGTGTTACCGAATGCCACTGAGACCCGCGTCGTGGTCACCGGCAACTACCGGGCCTGGCGGCACTTCATCGCGATGCGTGCCACCGAGCACGCTGACGTCGAGATCCGCGCGCTGGCCGTGGAGTGTTTGCGCCAGCTGCACAAGGCAGCACCCAACGCGTTCGGCGATTTCGAGATCAGCGTTCTGCCAGACGGCACCGAGATCGCCTCCAGCCCGTTCGTGTCAGAGGGTTGAGTAGCGTGCAGCCATGGACCTCGACGAGGCACGAGCGGTTATCGCCGAGCAGCACCACGCGGTACTGACCACCCTGCGCCGCGATGGTATGCCGCAGATGTCACCGGTGGCGGCGACGGTCGACGGAGCGGGCCGGGTGGTGGTGAGTACCCGCAAGACGGCGTTCAAGGTGCGTAATCTACGGCGGGACCCACGAGCGTGGCTGTGTGTGCTGTCTGACGGGTTCTACGGTCGCTGGATCCAGGTCGGTGGCTCGGTGCGAATAGTGGAGCTGCCCGAGGCGATGGACGGACTGGTGGACTACTACCGGAGGGTGTCCGGCGAACATCCGGACTGGGACGACTACCGGGCGGCGATGGAGCGCGACCAGCGAGTGCTCTTGCAGGTCGAACTCACCTCGGCAGGGCCCGACCGAGAAGGATGAGGTGAGGCGTGGGGGACCGAACGCTTGCTGCTGGCGAGCGGCACGAGCTGTGCAATCTGATGGATCAGCTTGGCCCGGACGCGCCGACGCTCTGCGAGGGGTGGACGACCCGCGACTTGGCGGCGCACTTGGTGGTCAGGGAGGGTCGACCGGCGGCCGCCGCAGGCATTCTGTTGCCGCCGCTGGCGCCGCTTACGGCTCGGGCACAGCGCAGCACCGCCGAACGGCCCTGGCCAGAGCTCGTTGCCATGGTCCGCAACGGACCGCCGTGGTGGTCGTTCATGCGTTTGGGTCCGCTGGGGGAAAAGATCAATGGAATTGAGTTCTTCGTTCACCACGAGGACGTGCGACGGATCGGGCGGGGATGGAAACAGCGGCCAGCTGACTCAGACCGTGCCGAGGCGCTGTGGACGGTACTGTCCCAGCTCGCCCGCCTATGCTACCGGCGCTCGCCCGTCGGTGTCGTGCTGCGTCGCTCAGACGGCCGCCCAGACAGCGGCTCAGACGGCGGCTCGGACGGCACGGAGCGCGTCGTACGGCGTGGTCACCGAAGCGTTACCGTCGTCGGTCCACCTGAGGAGCTGACGTTGCACGCCTACGGTCGTGCTGAGGCAATGGTCGCCGTTGACGGTGATCCGATGGACGTCCAGCAGCTCCAGGACAGCCAGCGGGGGTTTTAGTAGCACCCGAGGAGGCCTCACCGGTGTGCTCCCGGGCAACGGTAGCGTCGACATATGAGTACTGCGCCGACGTCTGCGTCCGGTCGACCCTTCGGTCGGGTGCTCACCGCCATGGTTACCCCGTTCGCCGCCGACGGCGAGCTTGATCTGGACACCGCGGGCAAGCTCGCCCACCAGCTGGTGGAGCGGGGTTGCGATGGGCTAGTGATCAACGGCACCACCGGTGAGTCGCCAACCACGACCGACGCCGAGAAGGCGAATCTGGTCCGGGCGGTGGTGCAGGCGGTCGGAGATCGGGCCGCCGTGGTGGCCGGTGCCGGAACTTACGACACCGCGCACAGCGTCGAGCTGGCCCGGCAGTCGGCACAAGCCGGTGCGCACGGCCTGCTGGTGGTGACCCCGTACTACTCCCGCCCGCCGCAGGCGGGGCTCATCGCGCACTTCACTGCGGTCGCCGATGTTACCGACCTGCCGGTGATGCTTTATGACATCCCGCCGCGCTCAGTGGTGCCGATCGCGCGGGACAGCCTCTACCGGTTAGCGCAACATCCACGGATCGTCGCAGTCAAGGACGCCAAGGGGGACCTCGTCGTCGGTGCTGAGATGATCGCGAACACCGACCTGGCGTACTACTGTGGAGACGACGGGCTCAACCTGCCGTGGTTGTCGGTGGGTGCGGTAGGGTTCGCCAGCGTCATCGGCAATGTCGTGCCAGATCGGCTGCGGGCTATGATCACCGCATTCGAGGCCGGCGAGGTGACCAGGGCACGGGAAATCCACGCCTCCACCCTCAGCTTGATCCGGAGCTTCATCATGGCTGGCGGGGTGACCTTCGGTAAGGCCGCCCTGCGGCTGACCGGGCTTGATGTCGGGGACCCCCGATTGCCGCAGATCGCCGCAGATTCTGACCACATCACCGCTATTGCTTCAGCGCTGGCTGAGGCCGGAGTTCTCACGTGAGCGCTGTCCCTACCGGAACCCCGCTGCCCGTGCCGGGTGTGCCCACCGCAGCACCACCGCCGTTACCCGAAGGTGCCCTGCGGGTGGTCGCACTCGGCGGCATCGGCGAAATCGGCCGCAACATGACTGTCTTCGAGCATGACGACCGGTTGCTCGTAGTGGACTGCGGGGTGTTGTTTCCCGAGGACGACGCGCCCGGAGTCGATCTGATCCTCCCCGACTTCCGAGCGATCGAGCACCGGCTGGATGACATCGAGGCGCTGGTGCTCACCCACGGGCACGAGGACCATATCGGCGCCGTGCCGTTCCTGCTCAAGTTACGTCCCGACCTCCCAGTAGTGGGTTCGGAGTTCACCCTCGCGCTGGTCCGGGAGAAGTGCCGCGAGCACCGCCAGAAACCGCAGCTGATGCAGGTCGCGGAGGGTGGTCGGCATCGCTGTGGACCATTCGACTGCGAATTCTTCGCGGTGAATCACTCCATTCCCGACGCGCTGGCGGTGGCCATCCGCAGCCCCGCCGGACTGGTGCTGCACACCGGCGACGTCAAGCTTGACCAACTACCACTGGATGGGCGGCTGACCGATCTCGCCGGGTTTTCCAAGTTAGGCGACGAGGGAGTGGACCTGCTCCTGATCGACTCCACCAACGCCGAGGTACCCGGTTTCGTCACCCCGGAGCGCGACATCGGCCCGGTGCTGGACTCGGTGATCGGCAAGGCCACTCAGCGGGTCATCGTGGCCTGCTTCGCGAGCCATGTGCACCGGGTACAGCAGGTGCTCGATGTCGCCGCGATGCACGGACGCAAGGTGGCGTTGGTCGGCAGGTCGATGGTGCGCAACATGGGCGTCGCCGCCGATCTCGGCCTGTTGCGGGTGCCGCCGGGTCTGCTGGTGGACCTTGAGGAGGCGATGGTGATGCCCGAGCGGCGGGTGCTGTTCGTCTCCACCGGCTCACAGGGCGAACCACTGTCAGCGCTGTCACGGATGGCCCGCGGAGAGCACCGGCAAATTCGGATCCACACCGGGGACACCGTCGTGCTGGCCAGCTCGCTCATCCCGGGCAACGAGACTTCGGTGTTCCGGGTGGTCAACGGCCTCACCCGGCTGGGCGCCGTGGTGGT
>JBHEMR010000069.1:0-5673 GCA_046262495.1 Pseudonocardiaceae bacterium
GGCTGACGGCTACGATTCGGGCACGATGGCGGATAACCGGGTGCGGGTTGGGGGGCCGTATTTCGAGGAGCTGACGCGTGGGCAGGTCTTCGCCGACGCCCCGGGTCTGACGCTGACCCCCGGCTACGCGGCGCTGCACCAGGCATTGTCCGGCGACCGGCTCCGACTGCCGCTGGACTACGAGCTGTCCGCGGCGGTCACCGGCCGCGTCGAGCCGTTGGCTCATCCCACGCTGGTCTGCCATGTCGCGATCGGGCAGACCACGGCGCCGTCGCAACGGGTCCGCGGCAATTTGTTCTACCGGGGGCTACGGCTGCTTCGCCCAGTGCACCTGGGTGACACGCTGCGCACCCGCACCGAGGTTGTCGCGCTGCGCCAGAACCGCCCGAAGCCGGGGCGTCCGGCGACCGGGCTGGCGGTGTTGCGCGTGCAGGTCACGAACCAGCGTGCGGAGCCGGTGCTCGACTTCTGGCGTTGCCCGATGATCCCGCTGCGCGACCCGGACGCCGACACCGGGCATGCGGACAGCTTTGTCGACATCCCCACCGACGCCGAGCCCGTTGGCGACCTGCCGTGGGGTTGGCAGCTCGACGCATTTGCGCCCACCGTGGCCGAACCGGGCACGGTTTACGACATCGAAGTGCGAGACACCGTGACCGGGGCCACCGAGCTGGCCAGGGCCACCCTCAACCTCGCGGCCACCCACACCGACCCCGGCGCGTCGGCGTATGGACGTCGCCTGGTCTACGGCGGACACACCATCTCGATCGCCGGAGCCCATGCCACCCGGGCCCTGCCGGACCTGGTGACAATTGTGGCGTGGCGCAGTTGCGACCACACCGGCCCGGTGTTCGAGGGCGATGTGCTGCGCACCGAACTGCACGTTGAGGACGTTCACCAGTGCGATGGTTACCAACTGATTGATCTCCGAGCCGTGGTGCACGGGTGCCCAGCGGCCGACGCCGGCAATCCGGCCCTAGCGGGTAAGCCTGTCCTGGACTGGCGGTTCGTCGCGCTCGCACGATGAATGGGTGGGCAATGACCGGGATCTTGACGGGGATGCGGATGGTGGAGGGCTCGGCCTTCGTGGCGGCGCCGCTCGGCGGGATGACCCTTGCCCAGCTCGGCGCGGACGTGATCCGGTTCGATCCGATAGGCGGTGGCCTCGACGCCAACCGCTGGCCCGTTACCGCCGACGGTAAGAGCCTGTTCTGGGCGGGCCTGAACAAGGGCAAGCGCTCCATCGCCGTCGACATGCGATCGCCGCACGGCAAGGAGATTCTCACTGACCTGATCACCGCACCCGGCGATGACGCGGGGCTGTTTCTGACAAATTTCCCAGCCGTGGGCTGGTTGGACTTCACCAAGCTCACCTCCCGGCGGCCCGATCTGATCATGGTCAACATCGTCGGCAACCCGGACGGCTCGTCCGCGGTCGATTACACGGTCAATCCAGCCACCGGTTTTCCGTGGACCACTGGCCCCAGCACGCTGTCCATTCCGGTCAACCATCTGTTGCCGGCGTGGGACGCGATCACCGGCACGCTGGCCGCAACCGGGCTGCTGGCCGCCGAGCGCAAGCGGCGGATCGACGGCACCGGCCAGTTCGTCCGGCTCGCACTGGCCGATGTGGCGTTCGCCATGGCCGGGCACCTTGGCAACATCGCCGAAGTCCAGATCAACAACAGTGAGCGGCCTCGGTACGGCAACGACCTGTATGGGGCATTCGGCCGCGACTTCGCCACCAAGGACGGCAAACGGGTGATGGTGGTCGGCCTGACCCCGAGGCAGTGGCGCAGCTTGGTGACCGCGGTCGGAATCGGTGACGCGTGCGCCCACGTGGAAAAGCTCCTCGGGGTGGACCTGGGTAAGGAGGGTGACCGGTTCGCCGCTCGCCACGTGATCGGCGCGCTCATCGAGCCGTGGGTCAGCAGCCACACGCTGTCCGAGGTCGGCGAGGTCTTCGACGCCCACGCCGTCTGCTGGGGCCCGTACCAGACGTTCGCTGAGATGGTCAGCACCGATCCGCGCTGCTCTACCGCCAACCCGATGTTCACCGAAGTCGACCAGCCCGGCATCGGGAGCTACCTGATGCCCAGCTCGCCGCTCGACTTCTCCGTGGTGACACGGGTACCGGCGACGCCTGCGCCCCAGCTTGGCCAGCACACCGATGAGATCCTCGCGGGGGTCCTCGGTCTGTCCGGTGCCGAGATCGGGCGGTTGCATGACGAGGGCGTCATCGCCGGAATTCCCGCTGCCTGAACTGTGCATCGCTGGGGTACTCCAAGCAGAGGCCCTGACCGATAGCCCCGGCAAGGAAGTGACCGATGTTCTTCTTCTTCTCGAACCGATTGGGCTGCCTCGGATCCCTGCTGGTATCCGCAGTACTGACCATCGTGCTGATCCTGATTTTCACCCGGTGAACTGCCGGCTCGCCACCGAAGGACACCTACTGTGGCCGCGGAACGGGTTAGGCCATTGAGGTGATGGTCGATCGATACCGTGTTAAAGCTGGCTCCCGTTCCGATTAACGGGTATCGACCGCGATGTTGGGGGGCCCTCAAAGATCGCATCTGTCAGGCCCGCGGCCGTTGTCCAAAGAGATCTAGACGGTAACGGGGGAGCAGCGATGACGATGGTTGACCGGGTAGTCACGACCGAGCGACAGTCAACCCCCGGACAGCCGCAGAAACCGCGGTGGTTGAGCGAGTTTGGGAATGGCAGTTCCGGTGGCATCATGCAGGCGGGAGCCGGTTTAGTAGCGACGCTCCTCGTCGTGCTCCTGCTCTGGTGGGCCGCTGCGCAGCCGCCGCAGGTTGCGGTTCCCAACTTGGCTGGAATGTCACGATCCCAGGCCGAAGCCTTACTCAACGACATCGGACTGAAAGTGCGCGCGACCAACGACCAGGTTTCCGACCAGGCGGCGGGGACAGTGCTGCGGACCGATCCGTCCGCGGGACAGAATCTCGCTCAAGGTGGCGGTGTCAGCCTCACGCTCGCGAGTTCGCCACCTGCCGTCACCCCATCGTCAGCCGCGCAGACGTCTGCGGCTCAAGAGCCTCCGCTGGCTCCCGCAGGCCCCGCAGCGCCACAGCCTCCTTCCGTTGTCGTGCCGCCCCCGGCTGTCGCTCCTGCTCCGGTTGTGCTGCCAGCTCCGGTTGTTGTGGTGCCCCCTCCCGTTGTCGTGTCGCCGCCGGGCCCGGCTCTGCGGACGGTCCCCGATGTGGTCGGTTTCGACCAGTACCGGGCGCGACGCGTATTGGCCCAGGCCAGGCTGAGGGTGCGGTTGGTTGTCGAGAAGGACCTAAATCAACAGCCCGGGACGGTGCTGCGAACGGATCCGAGGGCTGGTACCGCAGTGTGGCCGGACAGCACCGTCGATCTTGTTGTGGCCAAGCGACCGGCGACGACTACGCCACCGGCGACGAGCAAACCCCCGGTGATGACAAGAAGCGGCACAGGCCGCTAGCCCACTTCGCCCTGAGATCGCCGAGTTTGATCACAAGGCGTTCGGCCGCCTACCGACAGCCCGAGTGTCGAACTCGGCGACACTAGGGCTGTGCGACCGGCCCTGAGCTATCCGGCCCCGCGCCGCTCCACCTGGTGATCAAGAAAGTCGCGCACCACGCCGACCGCCCGGTACGGGGCGAGTCGCTGGGCGAGCAGCGTCACCCGGTCGTCTCCACGGGACGAACTGGTCGAGCTGGATAGTTCCAACGTGCGTTCGGCCAGCGCTGTGGCGTGCTCGACGTCCCCGGCCTGCACGTGCGCCTCGGCGAGCCACGACGTGTACAGCGCGGACTCGCGCGTGTGGCGCTCGTCGTAGCGCTCTAGCACGCTGGTCAGCAGGTGAATCGCTCGGTCGGGCTGGTGTAGTTCGACGTAGCAGCGGCCGGCCATGACGGTGATCTCGTCCTCGTCAAGCCAATACACCCACTCCGGATCGTCGGCCGGGCAGCGCCGGTCGTATTCGGTGTCGACGGCGGACAGCGCCCGTTCGGTGTGCCGGATTTCTCCGGACCGCGCGTGTGCCCAGGCAACTCGCTCTTCCAGTAAGGCGCGGGTGGTGGCACTGGCGTGTCTTTGAGCACCGGCAGTGGCACTGCGGGCGAGCAGGACGGCCTCCTTCGGGTCGTCGCGGTTCGCTACCTGATAGGCCAGTGTGGACACGAGGTTGGCCGCAGTGGGCCGGTCCCAGCGGCGTGGGCGGCGTGCACTCCCAGGGCAAGGTGGCGGGCCGCACGCTGCGGTGCTCCTGCGTCTACGGTCACCCACCCGGCGAGCTGGCACAGTTCGGCGACGGCAGTGAGCAGGGCCCGGCCGACTTGATCCGGGTAGGCGGCCTCGCGCAGAAGCCGAGCTGTGACGCGTAATTCCCGCTCATCAGAGGTTGTAGCTCGCGTCCGGCGATGAAGTCGTCGACCCGGCGAAGCTGGCCCACTCGCCGGGTGATTGTGTCGACCATACCCATGCCGATCCGGCGTCCGGCGATGATCTCCACGGTTTGCGGTGTCTCGGTTACCAGCCACTCGTGCACCAGTCGACGTGCTGCCGTCGGGGTGAGTGCACGGTCGCTGCTGATGGCGAGTCGCTCGGCCAGCGCTCCGCTGTCTGCCGCAGTCCATTCGGCAAGGGGCAGTGCGAGCGCCTCGTCATCTGATCCGCTCTCAACCACGGCCGGGGTTGCATAGCTTCCGGCAGTCCAGACAGCCAGTAGCGCGCCTCGGGCGTCGAGCGCGTCATCTAGGGCGCTAGTCACTGAACGGGACGGCCAGCGTTGAGCGTGCTCGATATGCCCCACATACCCTCGGTTGACGTGCGCCCGCTCGGCAAGCTCGCCGAGCGACAGTCCGGCGCGGTCGCGCAACCGCCGCAGCTCCGCTGCGAACGGTTCCCGTTCGTGGCTGTGCATGTGTCGCCTCGCGTCGTCTACCGGCTGTCGTCTCGGCTATGCCGACACTGAGAGGGTGGCACCTGTTCCGGTTTGGCGCGACGGTGGGCGCGTGAGCGACGACGATCATGGCCGTCACGTCGGCAACCGCCGCGTTATCCACGCGAGTTGCACACAGCATGGCGGCTCGCGCGGGTTCACGAACCTCGTGGTCACCAAGTGCGATGGTGATATCGAGCTTGATCCGCACGTGGACCGTGGCTGTGTGATTTTGCTCGACGAGAATGGAGCTCGCGTGCTGTCTGAGGCTCTGCAGGTCTGGCTCGGATGACCAACGTGCTCATGGGCGCATTAGTTAGCGCCCCGTGGCCGTTCTCACCAGCCGCGTGCGCGCCACTCCGTCAAGTGCGGGCGCTCGGTGCCGAGCGTGGAATCCTTGCCGTGCCCAGGGTAGAACCACGTCTCATCTGGCAGCTGTCCAAAGACCCGTGACTCGAGGTCGTTCATCAGACTGTCGAAGTCGGTGCGGTTGGTTGTCCGTCCTGGGCCGCCGGGGAAGAGTAAGTCACACCACCGGTGAACAGGCGGCCGTGCTCCTGACCGGGCGTCAGGGTGCGAGGCGCCAAAGTGCGTCCATGGGTACCGCCCTGATTTTCGTGCCGAACGGCAGGGTCTGCTGACCGGTGTAGAGCACGTAGCCGGCGACGAAGCGGTCACCGAGGAGTCTTGCCAAGCTTCGCAACCCGGCGAGATCGTCTGCGCGTACCGTTGCGCCGGATTTC
>JBHEMR010000070.1:0-5352 GCA_046262495.1 Pseudonocardiaceae bacterium
AGTACCTACGCCGCGACCAAGCTGTCCCAGGAGCATCTCGCCGCGGCATGGGCCCGGCAGACCGGAGGGGGGGTGTGGGCGCTGCGCTACCACAACGTCTACGGCTCCCGGATGCCTCGGGACACCCCGTATGCCGGGGTGGCGTCGATCTTCCGGTCCGCGCTGGCGCGTGGTGCGGCGCCGCAGGTGATGGAGGATGGGCGGCAACGCCGGGATTTCGTGCACGTGTCCGACGTCGCCCGCGCCAATGCCCTCGCGCTGGTCGCCGAACCGCCGTTCGGGCGGTGCGTGCCGGTCAACGTCTGTTCCGGGCATCCACACACCGTCGGTGAGCTGGCCACCGAGCTGGCCCGGGCGATGAGCGGTCCGGCCCCGGAGATCGTCGGTGGCGCCCGACCCGGCGATGTGCGGCATGTGACTGCTGATCCCGCCCGGGCGGCCGAGCTCCTGGGTTACCGGGCGCGGGTGTCCTTCGCCGAGGGCATCACCCAGTTCGCCACCGACCCGCTGCGCGAGCCGGTCACCACGTCGTGAGCAGGATGTGATTGACCGTTAAAGCGACCACCGCCTGGGCTGCCAACCACCAGCGGACCTGCCGCCCCGGGAGCAGCCCGGTCGCGGCGATCAGCCAGACTGCGAACGGCAGCCAGATCCGTTCCACCTCCGCCTTGCTCAACCCGGAAAGATCCGCGACCAGCACCGCCACTGCGGTCGCCGCGCACACCAGCACCAAAATGCGCGGCTGACCCTGCCCAGGGGTGAACAGCCGCCGCAGCCCGGCCACCCCGGCCGGCCCGAGCACCACCACCAGGCACGCCAGGTCGGCCCACACCCAGTAGCCATACGGGCGCACCAGCCCGTACTCCCCCGGCTGGTAGTACCGAACCGTGACCTGGCGGTATCCCTCGAGCCACCAGAAGCCCGCGGCGGCGAAGACGGCCATCACCGCGGCGACGCCGGCACCGGCTACCAGCAGCGGTGCGATCCGGCGAACGGCGACCGCGACGGCCACCGGGAGCAGCCCCCCCAGCACGAGGCCGTAGGACAGGAACAGGGTCGCGCCGAGCAGCAACCCGCTGGCTGCGGATGCCGCGATAGCCGTGGTGTCGAGCCGTTGCCGGGTGGCACCGACGGCCAGCAAGGCCACTCCCCAGGCCAGCACCCCGGCGAACAGACCGTCCGCGGACACCCCGATCCAGATCGCGCCCGGCAGGAGTACCCCGAACGGCAACGCGGCCCGGGCGGCGGCCTCCGCGCCCAAGGACCGCAGCGTGATCGCCACGGCGACCGCGGCCGTCGAACCAACCAGCACGCACAGCAGCGCCGCCGGCATCCCGCCGGGCAGCCCGATCCGGTCCAGGCCGACGAAGACGAGCAGCGCCCCTGGAGGATGCCCAGCGACGTGCGTGGTCCACGACTCGGGTCGCAGGCCGGGGATCCGTTCGGCGAAGGTTCGCAGCATAGTGCCGACGTCGCCGACCCTCGGGACGTCGTGCAGGTACTCGGTGTCGGTGGTCAGCCGGTCGGCCACCCCGCGCTGCCACCCGTCGATCAGGGCCAGGCACAGCGTCCACGCCACCGCGGTAACCGCGGAGATCGCCACCAGGGACCGCCAGGGCAGCCGGGCAGCCAGCCCGGGTCCGCGCAACACGACGAGCGCTGCGAGCAGCACCGCGGGGACCGTTCCGGAGCCGGTATGGGGCAACCAATCCGCGCCCAGTGGCGGGGCCTCGACGTGCAGCGGCACGCCTTGGTCGAGCATCCAGGCGCCGACAACCGCAGCTGCCGCAACGAGCAGTCCGGCGCACCCGACGGCCACCAGGTCCACGCGGAGACCGCGATCCACAGCTGTCGGCGGCTCGCGTGGCGCGGTCCTCGTCACAGCCCGAGTTATACCGTCAGCGGCTTTATGGTCCGGCTTGGACCGGCTGCGCGTTCATGCGGAGAGCTTCTGGCCACCCTGGTGTCAGCGCCCGCCCGGTTATCCTCCAGGCCCGGCTAGGGGCTCAGAACAAGCGGTTGGTCACGCCCTTGACAAGCCACCTTACAGTGTTCATCATATCTGACTATGCCAGTTTCACCGATGCGTGACAGGCGTGCTGAGCGGTTCGAAGCCACCCGGCAAGAGATCCTCGACGTCGCGTGGGAGCTGGTGAGGGCCGATGGGCTCGCTGGGTTGTCAATGCGGGAACTCGGTGCGCGGGTTGGCTTGCGGGCCCAGTCGCTCTACGTCTACTTCCCGTCCAAGCATGCGATCTACGACGCCATGTTCGTCGAGGCCAACCGCGAGTTGCTCGACCGGCGACTCTCGTTGGAGCTGGATGCCGACCCGGTGATCGCACTACGTCAAAGTGCTCGCCAGTTCGTCGACTTTTGCACCGAGGACTTGGCGCGCTACCAGCTGCTTTTTCAGCGCACCATCCCCGGCTTCGAGCCGTCGGAGGACTCCTACGCGGTGGCCCGGGAGGTGCTCGGCTGGGGGCGTCGGGTGCTCGCCGGGGTGGGCGTCACAGGACCCGCTGACGTCGACCTCTATACCGGGCTGATCGCAGGCCTGGTCGCACAGCAGAACGCAAACGAGCCGGGTGGGGACCGGTGGGTCCGGCAACTAGACCGGGCGATCGACATGTACCTCGCCGAGGTGGCTCCACGCCCCTCAACCATTAATGCTGCACACTCCCGGAGCTTCCCATGACTACCCCAGCTCACTATGACGTGCTGCCCTACCAAGTCGCCGACGAGACCTTCCTGATCACCTGGGGGTTGGACGCGCCGCCGGTGGTCACTTCCCGATGCACTCGCTGCTGATCCGCGGGAAAGAACCGGTCCTCGTCGACACGGGTGCGCCGGCATGCCGCGAGCAGTGGCTGGCCACGGTGGCAACGCTGGTCGATCTCGCCGATGTTCGATGGGTATTCCTGTCCCATGACGACCGCGACCACGCCGGGAACCTGCTGCCAGTGCTCGCGGCGTGTCCGAACGCGACCCTGCTGACGAACTGGTTCAGCTTGGGCCGAATGGCCGAGGAGTGGAACACGCCCCTGACGCGATGCCGGTTCGTCAACGATGGCGATCGGGTCGACGTCGGCGATCGGGTGCTCGTCGCGGTCCGTCCACCGCTATTCGACAACCCAACCACGCGCGGGTTGTTCGACGCCTCCACCGGTGTGTACTGGTCGGTGGACACCTTCGCCACCAACACCCCGCACCGGATTCTCGAGGCTGGCGATCTCAGCGACGACGACTTCCGCGACGGGCAGCTCCTCGGGGCGCGGCTGATCGCGCCGTGGCACCGCTACCTCGACCAGAGCAAGTGGGAAACCTGCGTGGATGCGGTCCGCCGCCTCGGCGCGACCACCATGGCAGGCTGCCATTCGCCCGTGCTGCGTGGTCGGCGTGTCGACGAGGCTTTCGACCTCATGCGACAGCTGCCCGCGCTCGACCCGTGGCGCGAATTCGACCAGTCCGATCTGGACGGGTGGCTCGCAGCTGCCGGAGCACTCTCCGAGCCATCGATCCCTACCTCCTGATCAGCATCAGCACCTAGGAGCCCGCCATGCAATCGACTGCCACCCCTGTCGACCGCATCCCACCGCTTGAGCACGAGGAAGCCATGCGGCTGGCGCAAACCGAATACCAGCACTTGATCGAGCTGGTCGACCAGCTAACGCCCGAAGATTGGACCCGCCCTACCGACTGCACCGGCTGGGACGTGACCGCCGTGCTCGCCCACGTCCTCGGCATGCTCGAGCGCAACGCCGATCCCGCTGAGGCCGCTCGGCAAAACGAGACTGCCCATCAACGAGCGACGGCAACCGGAGAGTTGTGGATCGACGCGCTGACCGCACTCCAGGTCGCCGACCGTGCCCACCTCAGGCCACCCCAGCTCGCCACCACGCTGCGAACCGCGCTACCTCGGTCGCTCGCCGCGCGCAGCCAGACAACGGCCGAGCAACGAGCCATGGTGTTCAACCCCGGGCCGCCCCACGAGGCGTGGACCTTCGGTTACCTCATCGATGTGATCCACACCCGCGACCCGTGGATGCACCGGATCGACATCTGCCGGGCCACCGGCGGCGAACTCACGCTGACTCCAGACCACGACGGACGCATCGTGGCTGACGTCGTCGCCGAATGGGCGAGGCGCCACGGACAACCCTGCACCGTGATCCTGGACGGACCCGCCGGAGGCGTCTACACCCAGGGCGAAGGTGGTGCGCAACTACATCTGGATGCCGTGGAATTCTGCCGCGCGCTCTCCGGCCGCGGCCCCGCAGAGGGTCTACTCGCCCACCAGGTGCCCTTCTAAGCACATACCGACCACCTCGCCATTCGGAGCCGAACCGCGGTTATCCGGCGGCGCGCGCGAGAGGCTAGGCGCCGCCGGCGGTAAGGATCATGTCGGTGGCGAAGCCGGCGACCAGACCGCTCCATACGCCCCAATAGAGCAGGGATCGGTGGCCGCCCCGCAGCGCGATGGCCACCAGCTGGATGATCACATAGAGGATCGAGCCGCCGGCCAACGTGAGGAAAACCAGGCTCACCGCGTCGCTGGTGAATTGGTGGCCGACCAGGGTCCCCAAGATGGTAGGAGCGCCGCCGATCGCCCCCAAGAGTAGGAGGAATCCCCAACTGGGCTGCTCGTGTTCGGTGGCCAGCGGGGCCACGATGCCGAATCCTTCGGTCGCGTTGTGCAAGGCGAAGCCGGTCACCAGTAGGGTAGCCAGCGCGATCTTGCCCTGCGCCGCGCTGCCACCGATGGCGAGGCCCTCGCCGAAGTTGTGCAGACCGATCCCCACCGCGATCAGGAACGCGAGCCGGCGGGCCGCCGTCCAGGCGTCACCCTTGCGCAGCGTCAGCTCGTCGGCGGCCATCGCGCCCGGGCCCAGGAGCGGGATGGGTCCCTCGCCGGCGAGCCAGCGCTCGTACCCGGCCAGGCTCAATAACCCGACTCCCAGCCCGGCGAAGAGTAAAGCGCCGAATCCGATTACCGGCGCCATACCGCCGGAACCGTCGTGCAGCTTGTCCAGCGTGGCACTGATGATCTCCCATGCCTGGGTCAACAAGTCCCACATTATGAAGATCAAAACACCGATCGCGAAGGCGTTGACGAATACGCGCGTGCCTGGGGCGGTACGGCTGTGGCGCGAGGTACGAAGCCGGCCCAGCGGTAGCCCCAGTACGATCGTGACCCCTGCGATCAACCCGAGGATCAGCGTCTGGACTGCATCCACCGGCGATCAGCCCGCACTTCTATCGAACCGCATTCGACTCCCTCGCCTCGTCGCCCATCAGCTTTGCCTCAATGAATGAGATCTGTCAAGAACACTGATCGGAGGTGGACAACAGAAG
>JBHEMR010000071.1:0-12675 GCA_046262495.1 Pseudonocardiaceae bacterium
GACGATACGGGCAAGGCGCACACGTCGGTACTCGTCCAGGTGCTGGGGCGAGCTGATGGCGCAGCCTAACCGGGCTGGCACGCCGTCCTCGTTGGTCGGTCCGGCCGTCTCCAGTACCTTGCGCCGCACGCGGTTTCCAGACAGCGATCACGGCAGGTGTGAGGGACGCGACGCTAACCGGCCTGAGCGTCGGCTGGGTGGGTTAGCGGGAGGCGTGTCGGCTGACCGCCTCTGGCGGTTGATCGCCGGACACTTGAGCGTCAGCGTGGACCTAACGCGAGGTCGGTCAGCTCGGCAGGCGTGACGCCAGCGAGCGCACTGACCTCGGCAGTCTCAGCGGCCCCGCAGTCCACCGCCCGGCGCAGGAACCGGGCCAACGCCCGGGCGGTCGCTGGCTCGTCCAGCACCCCATCCAGCCGCTGCTGCCGGTAGGCCCCCAACCGGACGGCGGCGGCAGCCAGGCCGTCTCGGTAGAAGCTGAACGTCGCGGCGAACCGGGTCGGCAGCTGCGCTGGGTGCAGGTCCCAGCCCTGGTAAAAGCCGCGCTCCAGGGAGCGGCGGACCAGCCGGGCGTGCAACGCCCAGGCAACGCGCACCCGTTGGGTATCGCCGACCGGCAGCACGTTCGTCGACCCGTCACACACCGGTACCCCGGTGCCCGCCGCCGCGACCTGCATGACAGCCTTGGCGTGGTCGGCCGCCGGATGCTCCATGCTCTGGTATGCCGCCGCGATCTCCACCGAGGTGCTGTAGTCGTAGGTGCCGTAGTGCAGCCCCGCGCAGCGCCCGGCGCAGGCGTGAATCATCGGAGCGACCAGCGCCGTCCCCTCCGGGCCGAGGATCGCCTGCGGCATCTCCACTTGCAGCTCGACGCGCAGCGGCGCCAGCTCGTACTCCGCCTCCAGCGCGGCGCACAGCTCGACCATCGCCTCGACCTGCTGGACCGAGGTGACCTTCGGCAGGGTCACCCGGAACCCGGCAGGCAGGGCGACCGCGCCGAGCAGGGTGTCCAGGAACAAGTCCAGGGAACGGATCCCGCGCCGCAGCGTCGGGCTCTCCAACGACTTCATCCGGATACCGACGAAGCGGGGCGTGGTGCCATCGGCGACAGTGCGGGCCAGCGCGATGGCGGCGGCCCGCACGTCGGCATCCTCGGTCTCGTCGCCGGGGCTGCCGTAACCGTCCTCCACGTCGATGCGCAGATCCTCGATCGGCTCGGTCGCCAGCTTGGCCCGCACCAGCAAGTCGACCTGCTGGTCCGGGCCGCCGCCGTCGGCGGTCGGCAGCGGGCCGTGCGTGTCCAGCGCGGCCAACGCCGCCGCGCCCCAGTCGCCGACGGTACTGGCAGTGAACCGGCCAGCCGCCACGTACACGGTGTGCACGGGCTGATCCGACGCTGAGCCGGGGTAGCGGTCGCGCCGGGCGGCGTCGTCAGCGGCGAGCAGGGCGTTCAAGCGGTCGGTCACCCGAGGGTCAAGGCTCACGTGAAGAACTCCGTGCAGTCGACGCTGGCCGCCACGGCCGGCGGAAGCAGGTTCAGCCAACGTTGCGCGACCCGCTCGCGCAGCTCCGGCGGCACCTCGCCGTGCAGCCGCAGCCGGGAGATCCCGCCGTCGGGATAGATGTCCAGCCGGACCAACCGCACCGGGGACTCGCAGTGGACGCTCAACCGGTGCTCGGTGCCGGGTAGCAGCCGGGTGCTGGCGAGCAGCACAGCGCCGGTCTCGGCGTCGGACAGTCGTGCGGCGCCAGGCGCGTTGCCGAAGAAGTAAGAGGTGTCCATCACCGCGTGCTGCACGACGCCAGGCACGCCGAGCCTGACGGTGAGCCAGTCGTTGCCATCGTCGCGCCGCCGCGCGGTTTCCCAGCCGTCGCTCATGGCCTGTGCGCTACCGGGCATCAACAGATTGGTGGGGGCGGAGAAGAACCCGTTGCTGCAGGCCTCGATCAGGCCGCCGTGCCGCACGGCGGCGAGGTCGACCCGGCCACCCAGCCGGCGCGGATCGGGCACCACCTCGCCGAGTACCCGGAACCGGGCCACCCCGCCATCCGGATAGATGGTCAGCCGCACGTGCGTGACGAGCTGGTCGGACGCGCTCACCCGCGCCAGGTTGACCGCGTCGCCGTCCAGGTCGGTCTTGCCGACCAGGGTGTGCCAGGACGCCGCGAGCACTTCCTCGACGGAGGGGTAGCCGAGCAGCGTGGTCGCCTCGACGGAGGCGTGCGGGGGGTAGTTACCGCGGAAGTAGCCCGTGTCGATGACGACGCGGCGCACGATCCCCGGTACTCCGAGCCGGACGATTGCGAAGTCCACCCCGTCGGCGCGCCGGCGACGCGTCTCCCACCCGTCATAGACCTTGCCTCGGGGGCCGTAGCTCGCCGGGTCGTGCGTTGGTGCCGTGGGCTTGATCAGGTTACGTGCGTCGGCGAAGAACTCGTCGTTGGCGTACATCACACTTCCCCCGAGCGCGACGTTCGCCAGGTCCGGGAAGTCCTCCGGCTCAGCCATCCCCTCCCCCCGTCGCTGGGCCTACCCGCACGAGCTGCCCGTCGCAACGGTCGGCCCTGATCCGCGTTCCGCGGAGCCAGGTCTGGTGCACCACGCCGCGCAGCGTGCGACCGGTGTAAGGGCTGATCGGATTGCGGTGCAGCAACCGGGCCGGGCAGACCACGAACGTCTCGTCAGGTGCAACCACGCACAGATCAGCCCGCCTGCCGGGACAGATCGCGCCGCGGTCGGTCAGCCCGGTCAGCGCAGCCGGGCCGGTGGACATCCACCGCGCCACCTGGGCCAACTCGATCCCGCGTGCCGCCGCCTCGGTCCATACCGCCGCCAGGCTGAGCTGCAGCGACGCGATACCGCCCCAGGCCGCGCCGAAGTCACCAGTGTCGAGGTGCTTGACGTCGGCGGTGCATGGCGAATGATCGGACACCACGCAGTCGATCGTGCCATCGAGCAGCCCGGCCCACAGCAACTCGCGGTTGGCGTCATCGCGGATCGGCGGGCAGCACTTGAACTGCGTCGCGCCGTCGGGCACATCTTCAGCGCGCAGGGTGAGGTAATGCGGGCAGGTTTCGACGGTAACCGGGAGTCCCTCATCCTTGGCCGCTCGGATCAATGGCAGCGACGCGGCGCTGGACAGGTGGACGACATGGGTGCGGCATCCGGTGCGCCGGGTCTGAGCCAGCAGCGTCTCGATCGCGGTGACCTCGGCCGCCGAGGGTCGGGACGCCACGAAGTCGGCGTAGCGCCGACCACGCGGGGCCGGCGCTGCGTTGATGATCGCCGGGTCTTCGGCATGCGCGAGGAGCAGCCCACCAAACCCGGCGATGGTAGCCATCGTCTCGGCCAGCCCGGCCGGTTCGAGCGGGGCAAACTCATCGACGCCCGAGGGCAGCAGGAAACACTTGAAACCGACCACGCCCGCCTCGTGCATAGCTCCGAGCTGACTTGCGTTGCCTGGTACCGCGCCGCCCCAGAACGCGACGTCCACCGTGAGCCGTCCGCGCGCGGCGGCCTGCTTGGTGCGCAGCGCGTCGATGTCGACGGTGGCCGGGATGCTGTTGAGCGGCATGTCGACGATCGTGGTGATGCCGCCAGCGGCCGCGGCGGCGCTCGCGGACACGAAGCCCTCCCACTGCGTGCGTCCCGGCTCGTTGACGTGGACGTGGCTGTCCACCAGGCCAGGTAGCACAACCCATCCCTCGGGGACCTCGACGGTGTCAGCCGCGCCGAGCGACTGGACACCGCGGCCGGGGAGGTCAGTGACATCGATGATGAGACCCGCCCGGACGACGATCATCGCCGGGCGCTCGCCATCGGGTGTCACCACCCTGGCCGCGCGGATCACCGTCGTCGCCTCGAACACTGCCGACCTCACCTCCGGCCGGCACAATCGTCGCACGGGCGCGGTCAGCTGACCCGCAGCAACAACAAGGGGTGTAGCGCCTCCGATCGGTTGGGGCAGGACTTCGATGGGCGAGTGGTGGCGGGACGGGGTTGTCTATCAGATTTACCCGCGCTCGTTCGCGGACAGCGACGGTGATGGCGTGGGTGACCTGGCAGGGATCACCGCGTACCTGGACTATGTGGCGAAGTTGGGGGTCCAGGCGGTGTGGATCACGCCGTTCCAACGTTCACCGCAGGTTGACCACGGTTATGACGTCAGCGACTACTGCGACGTTGACCCTCTGTTCGGTGACCTGCGGACGTTCGACGAGATGCTGCGGGTCGCGCACGCTCGCCGACTACGGGTGATCATCGATCTGGTCCCGAACCACTGCTCGAGCTCTCACCCACTGTTTCGGGCAGCGCTGGTGGCCGGGCCGGGCAGCCGGGACCGCGCGCGGTTTCACTTCGCGCCTGGCCAAGGGCCCGACGGCGCGGTACCGCCGAACAACTGGACCAGCATGTTCGGCGGCCCGGCGTGGACGCGGATCAGCGAGCCGGATGGCTCACCGGGAGAGTGGTACCTGCACCTGTACGCCCCCGAGCAACCGGATTGGAATTGGCGCGATCCACGTACGGCGGCGTTGTTCGACGATGTGGTGCGTTTCTGGTTCGACCGTGGGGTGGATGGGTTGCGCGTCGATGTGGCGCATGGTCTGTTCAAGGCCGAGGGACTGCCGGATTGTGCGGCGACTGCGACGGCGGAGCCAATGCGTCTGCGGTCTAATCCGCTGGCCTGCGACCGTGAGGAAGTCCATCAGGTATACCGCCGTTGGCGGGCGCTGGCTGATGCTTACTCACCGCCGCGGGCGTTGATCGGTGAAATCAACCTCGCGCCAGCGCGGGTAGTGCGTTATACCCGGCCCGATGAGTTGCACCAGGCGTTCGCGTTTGCGTTTCTGACCGCACCGTGGGATGCGCGAGCCTGGCAGTCGATCATTAGGGAGCTGCTCGATTGCCGGGTCCGCGGCGGGGCGCCGGTTACGTGGGTGGCGGAAAACCACGACGTGGTCCGCGCGCCCACCCGCTACGGTGGCGGCGCTCGCGGCACCGCTCGAGCCCGCGCGGTCCTGCTGGCCGTGCTCGGTCTGCCCGGCGCCGCCTACCTGTATCAGGGCCAAGAGCTAGGGCTACCCGAGGTGGAGGTACCACCACAGGTCCGGCGAGACCCGGCGTGGTTGCGCTGCGGGCTGTCCCGCGACGGCTGCCGGGTTCCCCTGCCATGGCGACGCGACAACAACAGCACGCACGGGTTCTCGACGGAGCCAGCGCAATCGCCGTGGCTCCCAGTCCCTGCTGGCTGGGGCGCGTACTCGATACAGGCGCAGGAAACCGACCCGGCTTCCACTCTGCACCTGTGCCGAGCCGCCCTGGCCCTGCGCCGCCAACTGCACGCCCAGGGCGCACTGTCCGCCGACGACACAGTGGACGTCGACATCAATTCCCACGGGCGATTAGTGGCGCGCAGGGGGCAAGCGATCACCCTTGTCCTGGCAATGGGAACCACACCCGCCCCTTTACCGCCCGGCCTACTCCTCATGACCAGTAGCCCTCTCACCCACGACGGCCGCCTGCCCGCAGACGCCACTGCATGGCTGCGCTGCTGAAGGAAACCGGCAACCTGGCTCAGACGCGTCACCGGCACCAACCCGCACACGGAAGCATCGAACTGCGCTACGCCACCGGCGTACCGACGGGTGAGTATCTGCTCATGCGCTGAGGTGGGGTTTAACCGTTGTAAGGAGGTGCTCGAGAGCACTTACCCAGGTTTCCACGATGTCGCTGTCGTCAACCCTGCTGTGCGCGGTGCCCAGCAGGTTGGGAAGGAGTCGTGCAGAGATCAGGGCGCCGAGTCCGATCGTCGCGATGGCATCAGCCTGTTGGTTGGATACAACTGATCCAGATCGGTCGGTGATCCACTCAGCGAACTCGCGGTAGGTCAGGCCGACGACCTGGACAACGGCGTCGGTGAGGATTTTCGGTCCGTGCCGAGCCTCGCTGGCGAGCAGCCGCAGTAGTTGAGCTTCCTGGTCCAGCTCAGCAAGGACATATCGAGCGGCGATGGTGAGTTCGGTGTGCAGATCGCCGAGGTCGGCGAACAGTCGGCGAATGTCGCGTAGAGCGGCGAGCCGGCTCAGCTGCCGTTCGACTCCGGCGGTCAGGAGTGCTTCCTTGGACGCGAAATGGTGGTAGATACCGCCGGCGCCGGGACTGAGGCCGGCAGCTTCTTCGATCCGGGAGATGCTGGTACCGCGGTAGCCGTGCTCGCTGAACAGCTCCATCGCCGCGTCGATGATGCGATCCCTGGTCGCCACGGTTGACAGATCGCCCATGGCACCAAAGTATTTACTTAGGCATGTCAAGCGTCAACTGAGGAGCGGCGATGACCGCGCATGGTCGAAGTCGGCTGAGCCGCACGGTTCCCCTCGCCGGGCTGGCTGGTCGAACCGCCGGTGAGGTGGTGGTCGCCGCCCTGCGCACGCGGCTCACCGGGGAGGATAGCGCCGAGTTCCACGAGCGGACCAGTGAGCGTTACGCGGCCATGCTCGGCCACTCGAAGGGTGTGCTGATGAAGGCCGGACAGGTGCTGTCGTTCGTCGCGCTCGGGACGCTGGTCCCCCCGGAGCGGCAGCGCGTCTACCAGGCGGCGATGGCCCGGCTACAGGCCGACGCCCCGCCGATGGCCCCCGAACTCGCCGCGGCGGTGGTAGAGGCTGAGCTGGGCGCGCCGCCAGAGGAAATTTTCGCGGAGTTCGACCCGCATGCGTTCGCGGCGGCGTCGATCGGGCAGGTTCACGCAGCACGGCTGCCCGACGGGCGGCGGGTGGCGGTGAAGGTGCAGTACCCCGGGGTCGATCAGGCCATCCGAGCGGATCTGGACAACACCGAGCTGCTGGCCACCTTCCTGCAGCTGGTCGGGGCGATAATGCCCGGCACCAATCGGCTCGATGTGCGCGCGGTAGCCCGGGAAGTGGCGGCCCGGATCGGTGAAGAGATCGACTACCGCATCGAGGCCGCTTATCAGACCGACTTCGCTGACGCGTACCGAGATCATCCGTTTATCCGCATCCCCGAGGTGGTGCCGCAGCTGTCAACCCGCCGGGTGCTCACCATGGATCTCGTGGACGGCATGCGCTGGTCGCAGACGCTGCCGGCGGATCAACAGTTGCGGGACCGCTGGGGCGAGGTGATCTACCGGTTCGCTCTGGGCAGCCTGCGAATGGTGCGCATGTTCCACGCCGACCCCCATCCGGGCAACTACCTGTTCCACGATGACGGTGCGGTGACCTTCTTGGATTTCGGTTGCGTCAACCGGTTCTCCACAGAACAGGTCGCGCTGATGCGACGGGTCGTCTCCGCGGCGGTCGCCAACGACGCGGCAGCCTTGTGGGACACCTTCGTCGAGATCGGCTTCCTGACCGCCTCCGACGCACCGACGCCGGCGGAACTGCTCGAATGGTATCGCGACAAGCTGCAACCACTGGTGAGCGAGCAGCCATTCACCTACACGCCGGCGTACGCCGCATCCGTGGTGCAGGGCTACTTCACCCGCCGGGGCGCGACTGGCTCGGTGATGCGCCGCATCGAGCTGCCCCGCGAGTATGTATTCCTCACCCGCATCGATCTTGGACTCACCGCCTTGCTTGCCGAACTGGAAGCCACCGGGCCGTGGGCGGCGATCCGCAGCGAATGGGACGAGAACGGACCCCCCGCCACCGAGATCGGCGAGCTCGACGTCGAGCATTGGGCGCGGCGGGGGCTCAGATCGTGGAGCCGTGATGATCCCGACCGTTGATCCGTACCCAACCTATCGCGCGCTGCGTGAACAGCACCCGGTGTACTGGGACGGCGACCTGGACGCCTTCCTGGTCAGCTCCTACGCCGAGGCGAGCGCCGTGCTGCGCGGTCCGGGGTGGAGCAGCGACCCGAACCGCAACCCCGCGCTGGCCGCACGGCTGGATCGCGGCGAATTCGGAACCCAAGCGCTGGCCACGACCCTGTTGACGATGGACCCGCCTGACCACACCCGGCTCCGGCGGATCCTCGCCCCGGCATTCACGCCCCGGGCCATCGACGCGCTGCACCCCCGAATCACCGCGGTGGTCAAGGCCGCCCTCGCCGATCTCGGCAACGCGGGCGAGGTCGACGTCATCGCCGAGATCGGCTATCCGATCCCGCTCGCCGTCATGTGCGAGCTGCTCGACGTCGACATCGAGGGCGCGCAGCTGTTGCGTACCGAAACCCCCAAGCTGGTGGGAATACTCGAGTTCGACCCTGACGAGGAGGCGGTCCTCGCGGCCGAGGAGGCCACCGCCAGCCTCGCGCTTCATCTGCTGCCCATTCTCGGCGACCGCCGTCACCGGCCCGGCGGGGATCTGGCCAGCCAGCTCCTGTGCCTCGGAGACGACGGCGACGAACTTGGACTGGACGAAGTGCTCGCCACCTGCATCCTGCTGCTCACTGCCGGGCACGAAACCACCGCCAACCTGATCGGCAACGGCGTCCTGACCCTGATGGAACACCCGAATCAACTCCACCTGCTCCAGCGTGATCCCGGGCTGATCACGCCAGCGATCGAGGAGATACTTCGGTTCGAGTGCCCCGTCAAGATCGTCGGCCGTACCAGCCTCATCGACCGGCAACTAGGTGGGCACACCATCCGCGCTGACCAGCGCGTGCTCGTTCTACTTGGCGCAGTGAATCGGGATCCGGAGCAGTTCCGCGACCCCGAGTGCTTCGACATCACCCGAACTCCCGTTCCGCACCTCGCTTTCGGTGCGGGACCGCACTTCTGCCTCGGAGCTGCCCTGTCGCGCGCGGAGGTCCAGGAGACCCTGCGACAGCTGCTGCCGCTACTGACCGAGTGGCGACTCGCACCTGGAGCGCCCGCCTGGCGAGCTTCCGACACTTTCCGCGCACTCGAGAAGCTGCACCTCCTCAGCGCTGCGACTCAATCCTGACCCTTCCTCCGCCGTGACGCCGGGACGGAGTCAGCATCGGGCTGGCAATGCCGAAGCTAAATACCGGGGCCCACGAGCAGTTCGGCCCACACTCGTTTGCCGCCGTGGTGGTCTTCGCAGCCCCACCGATCCGCCACGGCGGCGACGACGCGCATGCCATGGCCCCGCTGTTGGTCGCCGCATAGTTCACGGACGACCGGTTGTACTGCGGAACCGTCGGCTACCGAGATCGTGAGCCACACGTCGGACAAGGTGAGCTCGAGCACGATGCTTGTCTCACCGCCGACGTGATCGACTACGTTGGTGACCAGTTCGGTGACCACTAAAGCGACGTCGTCCCGAGAGTGCTCGACCGCCCAGGCGCTGAGCAACTCAAGGGCCACGTGTCGGGCAGCCGGAATACTGCGCACAACCGTCGGTAGGTCGACCTTCGCGGTCAAGGTAGCCATAACGTCCTCGCCCGCCCCCGGAACCTTGACTGTCACTCGATGCCTTGGGGGCTGTCGTTGACACCGTTCCAGTTTCCGCCCCGCTACGCAATAGGCATTGCCGGCAGCACCTGTTGCATGCAACACATAGCGCGTGCAACACTCGTTGCGTAGGGTGCGCGCTGAACGACGCATACCCGTTCCCGGACGAGCGGGGAGTTGTGACCGATCGCCAGGCTGCGATGCCACCCGACGCCGCAACGGATGCGCTGGAAGATCTTATAGCCGAGCTGACGGTCTGCATCAACGGTCTCGAGCAGGCGTTGCGTCGGGCGGAACAACTGCGCCAAGAGCGTCGATCAGGCCAGTCCTGGCTGGATCTTGTTTCCACCGAAACCCGCCCGTTGATCGTCGAACGAATCACCCACGCCCTGGAGTCCCTGAACAACACAGGCAGCCGGTGGCGCCGGGAGCAGGCGTGTGCCCTGCTGGCCGAGGGGGTGAGCATCAACCGCATTGCTGCGCTGTTCGGCGTCACCCGCCAGCGGATCTCGACGCTGGTGCGCAAGCGCAACGGTAGCGTTTCGGCAGATCGACCAACCTGACCGTCTCCAGCACCGGTGCTGGTGGTGATTTCCCCGCGGCGCGGTTTTGTCCCGCATGGGCCGAGGGCCGCCGTCCTGACCGACACGCTCCCGACTGCGGGTGGTCCGGCCGGTGACTATCTTTGCTGAGGAACCGTGACGGCCCGGGCGAGGGTGGGTGCGAGATGGCGCAGGCCACGAAGAGCACGAAGGAGTTCGGCGACAAGGGCTTCCTGCGCCGACTGACGCTGGCCACGGCGTGGGGTGAGGGTCTCGACGGTTTCGACCTTGGGGTGCTCAGCGTGGTGCTGGTGCCGCTGTCAAAGGAGCTCGGGATCTCGCCGGTGTGGGCCGGCCTGATCGGGGCGTCATCGCTGATCGGCATCTTCTTCGGCGCGCCGATCGGCGGTTTCCTCACCGACCGGTTCGGCCGCAAGCAGCTGTTCCTGATCGACATCTGCCTGTTCGTCGTCCTGGGCGTGCTACAGGCGTTCGTCACCGAGGGGTGGCAGTTGTTTGTCGTGCGGCTGTTGCTGGGTATCGCCATTGGGGCCGAGTACTCCATCGGCTCGTCGATGCTGTCGGAGTTCGTGCCGGCGCAACGGCGTGGCCGCCGGGTGTCCTACATGCTGGTCTTCTGGTACGGCGGCTATCTGCTCTCGGTGGTGGCCGCCTACGGCCTGCTAGACGGCCTGGGCTGGAGCTGGCGCTGGACGCTGGCCACTAGCGCGATCCCGGCGCTGGTTGTGCTGGGGCTGCGGATCGGGCTGCCCGAGTCGCCGCGCTGGTTGATGCTGCACGGGCGCACCGACGACGCCCGCGCGATCATCGACCGCTACCTCGGCGGCGAGCAGCACATGGCCGAGGCCGACTACGGCTCGGACACCAAGAACATGGCTGGCTGGCGGCAGCTGTTCGCTCCGGGGATGCGCTCGCGCACCTTTTTCGTCAGCACCTTCTATATCTGTGTGGTGACGCCGTACTTCGCGATCTTCACCTTCGCCCCGAAGGTGTTCGAGTCGCTGAAGCTCAACGAGATGGCCGGCACGATCTTCGCCAACAGCATCGCGTTCATCGGGGCGATCGCCGGCATGCTGACGATCGAGCTGATCGGGCGTCGCAAGCAGCTGATCGGGCCGTTCTGGGTCATGGCGGTGGCGTTGCTGGTCATCGGGCTGTGGGCCGGGGCGCCGCCGATGGCGCTAGTCGGTGCCTTCGCGGTCTTCGCGTTCTTCAACGCCGTGGCCGGCAACCTGACCGCCGTGTACCCGATCGAGATCTTCCCAACCAACGTACGGGCCACCGGGGTGGGCATCGCCAACGCGTTCAGCCGGATCGGGGCTGCGGCGGGCACGTTCCTGCTCCCGGTCGGGATCGAGTCCATCGGCCTGCCGTGGTGCATGGTGATCGGGGCGGCGATGTGCGTGATCGGCGCCGGGGTGTCCCAGCTGCTCGCCCCCGAGACCACCGGCAAGTCGCTGAGCCACACCAGCGTGATCGCCCCGCTCTCGCCAAGAATCGCTCCGGCCTAGGGTTTCGCCTCCGAGCCTCGCGGTCTCGTTGCACCGGGCCGGCGGGGACGACGAGCAGGACGGCGACGCGACGTATCAGTCGTTGTCCGGCAGGTACTCGCCCTTCTCGTAGTATTCGAGGAGGCCGATGAGCGACGGGTAGTCGTAGGTGACGAGCTCGTCACCCTCCCACTTGGCACCCAGCTCCTCGGCCCAGTCCAGGTCGTTGAGACCGGGCGGCGCCTCGTCGGACCAGTGGAACGGCACCATCGTGTTGAACTTGCTGCGCTGGCCGAGGACCACCCGCTGGCCCTCTGCTTTCGACACTGTCACGGGCACCGATTGTACTCCGGAGTTCGGCCAAGACCCGCGTCGCCTGCGGCAGTCATGCACCTGCCGATCACCGCACCCCCCGGTGCGATGGACCCGCTGAGGGGTCTGCCGTGGGAGCGAGCTCTCATCGGTGGCGGTGGAGCCAAATCAGGCCGGCGGTCGCGGTACACGGCGACCGCGCACGGCGAAGTGCAGGCGTGGTGTTGCCACTCGAACCGCTGATCCGTGCGATCGTCCTGGCGCTGACTCAGTCCCTCCGCTGAAGAACCGATGTTTACTGTCCGGTGCAACAGGGTAACTGAGTGCAACCAAACAGTCCGTGGCTTCCGGCGCGGACGCCGGCCGTCAGAGGCAGAACCGGCGTCCTACCGGGGCGCCACCGAGGTTATGGAAGGGAGCTGGAGATGGCGCTACTACTTGGCACGCTGAGCAGGGCAGGACCGTTGTCATCTGACATCCTGGATTTACAGGTGGCAGAGCACAGCGCCGATACTCGTGTGGTCACCGCGGTGGGTGAGATTGACGCGCTGACTGCTCCGGAACTGGCCGCCCTTGTGACTGCACAGCTGGTCGTCGTCCAAGTCGTGGTGGTAAACCTCGATGGTGTGCGCTTCCTGTCGTCTGCAGGTCTGCGTGCGCTGTTCGAGGCGAACGAATTCGCTACCCGAGAAGACCGCGACCTGCGGTTGGTGTGCAACTCCCAGACCGCCAACTGGGCACTGGAGACCACCGGACTGCGGAAGCACTTCACGTTCATCGACGACGTGCCGATGCACGGCAGTAACGGCACGGACTTATCCCCACGCGCGAGTACGGGCGCCCAGGAGCAAACGGCTCGCGGTGCGTGTCCCGACCCCCGAACGAGTGCACGTATCAGCCGGAGCGGTCAGCGGTTGGCGAGCTAGACGA
>JBHEMR010000072.1:0-11895 GCA_046262495.1 Pseudonocardiaceae bacterium
CAGGCCTGGCCAGTACGACGAGATCCGCGGCACGAGACTGACAGGACGGCAAGCCACCATGGCGGGACAGAAGATCCGCATCCGGCTCAAAGCCTACGACCACGAGGCAATCGACGCTTCCGCGCGCAAGATCGTCGAAACGGTGACACGCACCGGCGCTCGAGTGGTCGGACCGGTGCCGCTGCCGACCGAGAAGAACGTGTACTGCGTCATCCGCTCCCCGCACAAGTACAAGGATTCACGGGAGCACTTCGAGATGCGCACGCACAAGCGGCTGATCGACATTCTCGACCCGACGCCCAAGACGGTGGACGCGCTGATGCGCATCGACCTGCCGGCCAGCGTCGACGTCAACATCCAGTAAGGCCGGGGAATGACAGCGACTGATTCGCAGCATCAGGTCGGTAGGACCGTGACGGGAATTCTGGGCACCAAGCTCGGGATGACACAGGTCTTCGACGACAACAACAGGATCGTGCCGGTCACCGTGGTGGCCGCCGGACCATGCGTAGTGATCGGGATCCGCACCCCCGAAAAGGACGGCTATCCCGCGGTGCAGCTGGCCTACGGCGCCATCGACCCGCGCAAGGTCACCAAGCCGGTGGCCGGGCAGTACGCTGCGGCGAGTGTCACACCGCGCCGGCACCTGGTGGAGCTGCGCACGGTCGACGCGGCGGAGTATCAGATCGGCCAGGAAGTGACCGCCGAGGTATTCGCCGCTGGTGCCGTAGTTGACGTGGTCGGCACAAGCAAGGGCAAGGGCACCGCCGGGGTGATGAAGCGGCACGGCTTCAAAGGCCTTGGGGCCAGCCACGGCACCCAACGCAAGCACCGCTCGCCAGGTTCGATCGGCGGCTGCGCCACCCCGAGCCGGGTGTTCAAGGGAACCCGGATGGCTGGCCGGATGGGCCATGTCCGGGTGACCACCCAGAACCTCACTGTGCACCGAGTCGATGCGGAGTCGGGGCTGCTGCTGATCAAGGGCGCGGTGCCGGGTCCCAAGGGCGGCTTGGTCCTGATCAAGACGGCAGCGAAGGGTGGTGTGCAGGGGTGAGGCCAGAAGCGAGAACGGTCGATGTGCGAACCCCGGACGGTGCCACCGCGGGCACCGCTGAGCTGCCCGCTGAGATCTTCGATGTGCCGGCGAACATCCCGTTGATGCACCAGGTGGTGGTCGCCCAGCTGGCGGCGGCGCGGCAGGGCACGCACAGCACCAAGACCCGAGGCGAGGCCAGCGGTGGTGGCACCAAGCCCTACCGGCAGAAGGGCACCGGACGGGCCCGCCAGGGTTCGATCCGCGCGCCACAGTTCACCGGTGGTGGCATCGTGCACGGTCCACAGCCGCGCGACTACAGCCAGCGGACCCCGAAGAAGATGAAGGTGGCCGCGCTTCGCGGTGCGCTGTCGGACCGGGCCCGCGACGGGCGGGTGCACGTGATCTCCGCACTCGTCACCGGCGATGCGCCGTCTACCAAGACGGCTCGCGCCGTCCTCGATGCGCTGGCCGGACGGAGCACCAAGGTGCTGGTAGTGATCACCCGCACCGACGAGGTGAGCCGCCGCAGCGTGCGTAACCTGCCCTCGGTGCACGTGCTGACCTCCGACCAACTCAACACGTACGACGTGCTGAGCAACGACGACGTGGTGTTCACCGCTGACGCCCTGCAGGCTTTCCTGGTCGGACGCACCACGGTTGCCGGCAGCACGGCTGCAGACACCACCGTGCAGGAGGCAGCGCGATGATCCCCGATCCCCGTGACGTGATCCGCAGACCGGTCATCTCGGAAAAGAGCTATGGCCTGCTGGATCAGCACAAGTACACCTTTCTGGTCGCTCCGCACGCGAACAAGACCGAGATCAAGATCGCGGTCGAAAAGGTCTTCGGCGTGCGGGTTCTCAGCGTCAACACGCTCAACCGTCCGGGCAAGCGCAAACGCACCAAGTTCGGCTACGGCAAGCGCAAGGACACCAAGCGGGCGATCGTGACGCTGTCGCCGGAGAGTAAGCCGATCGAGATCTTCGGCGGACCGACCGCGTGAGCGAGGACGGATAGACATGGGCATCCGCAAGTACAAGCCGACGACCGCGGGTCGTCGTGGCTCCAGCGTCGCCGACTTCGCCGAGATCACCCGGGACCACCCGGAGAAGTCGTTGGTCCGGCCGCTGCACGGCAAGGGCGGTCGAAACTCCTACGGCCGGATCACGACCCGGCACCAAGGTGGCGGGCACAAGCGTGCGTACCGCCTGATCGATTTCCGGCGGGCAGATAAAGACGGCGTGCCCGCGAAGGTCGCGCACATCGAGTACGACCCGAACCGCACCGCCCGGATTGCCCTGCTGCACTACGCCGACGGCGAGAAACGCTACATAATCGCGCCGGAGAAACTGCGCCAGGGCGATACCGTGGAGAACGGTCCGAAGGCTGATATCAAGCCGGGCAACAGCCTGCCGCTGCGCAATATCCCGGTCGGCACGGTGGTGCACGCGATCGAGCTCCGACCCGGCGGCGGGGCGAAGATCGCCCGCTCGGCTGGCGCGCGAGTCCAGCTGGTGGCTAAGGACGGTCCCTATGGCCAGCTGCGGATGCCCTCAGGGGAGATCCGTAACGTCGATGTTCGGTGCCGCGCCACGGTAGGTGAGGTCGGCAACTCCGAACAGGGCAACATCAACTGGGGCAAGGCCGGCCGGATGCGCTGGAAGGGCAAGCGTCCGACGGTTCGCGGGGTCGTCATGAACCCAGTTGATCACCCGCATGGGGGCGGTGAGGGCAAGACCTCCGGTGGGCGCCACCCGGTGAACCCAGCTGGCAAGCCTGAAGGTCGGACCCGGCGCCACAAGGCCAGCGACACGTTGATCGTCCGCCGTCGCCGTACCGGCAAGAAGCGCTGAGCAGGAGGGGTGCAAGCATGCCACGTAGCCTGAAAAAGGGCCCGTTCGTCGACGACCACCTGCTCAAGAAGGTGGATGCGCATAACGAGGCGAGCAGCAAGCAGGTCATTAGAACCTGGTCGCGCCGCTCCACGATCATTCCCGACATGATCGGCCATACCATCGCGGTACACGACGGGCGCAAACACGTCCCGATCTTCATCAGCGAGGCGATGGTCGGCCACAAGCTTGGTGAGTTCGCCCCCACCCGCACGTTCCGAGGTCATATCAAAGACGACCGACGGGCGCGGCGGCGCTGAGCCTGTGAATGGGCCCGACATGCCGGATGACCAAGCAGCCCGAAGCGACGAAAAGACGAAGAGGTAGCAGCGCATGGACGCCCGTAACCAGGCCGGTGCGACGGCCGCGCAGGAGCCATCCCGCGCGGTGGCGCGGGCTCGGTATGTCCGCGTGACGCCCATGAAGGCGCGTCGGGTGGTCGACCTCATCCAGGGCCGCAGCGCGCAGGAGGCGCTGGCAGTGCTCGAGTTCGCACCGCAGGCCGCCTCCGCCCTGGTGTCGAAGGTGCTGGCCAGCGCGATGGCCAACGCGCAGAATAATCTCCAGCTCGACCCTGACACGCTGGTGGTTTACCGGGCGTTCGTCGATGAGGGGCCGACGCTCAAGCGGTTCCGACCCCGTGCGCAGGGTCGGGCCTACCGAATTCGTAAGCGCACCAGCCACATCACGGTGGAAGTCGAGTCGGTGCCGGAGCGCCGTGTCGGCGGCCGGTCCCGTGGCGGACAGGCCGGTACCGGCAAGAAGGCCACCCAGACAAGGAGTGCCCGCTAGTGGGTCAGAAGATCAACCCGCACGGCTTTCGGCTCGGCATCTCGACCGACTGGAAGTCCCGCTGGTACGCGGACAAGCAGTATGCCGAGTACGTCAAAGAGGATGTCGCGATCCGGAGACTGCTGTCCAAGGGCATGGAGCGTGCGGGCATCGCGAAGGTCGAGATCGAGCGCACCCGCGACCGGGTCCGGGTGGACATCCACACCGCTCGCCCGGGCATCGTGATCGGTCGCCGCGGTGCGGAGGCCGACCGGATCCGTGGTGAGCTAGAGAAGCTGTCGGGCAAGCAGGTGCAGCTCAACATCCTTGAGGTCAAGAATCCCGAGGCGGAGGCTCAGCTCGTCGCCCAGGGAGTCGCCGAGCAGCTGTCCAACCGGGTTGCCTTCCGGCGTGCGATGCGTAAGGCCATCCAATCGGCGATGCGTTCACCGCAGGTGAAAGGCATCCGGGTGCAGTGCTCTGGCCGTCTGGGCGGCGCTGAAATGTCTCGCTCGGAGTTCTATCGCGAGGGCCGCGTTCCGCTGCATACACTGCGGGCCGACATCGACTACGGGCTGTTCGAGGCGCGCACCACGTTCGGTCGGATCGGCGTGAAGGTCTGGATATACAAGGGCGATGTGGTCGGTGGGCGACGTGAGCGTGACGTAGAAAGCGCTGCCAGAGCGGCAGACGCCGCAGCCCGCGCGCCGCGGCGGGAACGTCCTGCTCGACGTCGTTCCGGGGCTACCGGGACGACCGGAACCTCGACTGAGGCGGGTCGCGCCGCGGCGGCGGAGCTTGCTGGTGCGCAATCCACGCAGGCCAGTGACGCCCAGAGCACGTCGAGCGAGCCGATCATGAGCTCGGCGCCGGACCCGATCAGTCCACAACATCCGGCGGGTACTGACGAGGCGGCCACCGCAGGGCCTGGGGAGGGCTGAGACGTGCTAGTTCCACGCAAGATCAAGCATCGCAAGCAGCACTCACCAGGTCGGTCGGGTATGGCCACCGGCGGTACCCAGGTCACCTTCGGGGACTTCGGTATTCAGGCCCTGGAGCCGGCCTACGTGACCAACCGGCAGATCGAGTCCGCCCGGATTGCGATCAACCGGCATATCCGCCGAGGCGGCAAGGTCTGGATCACTATTTTCCCGGACCGGCCACTGACGAAGAAACCGGCGGAAACCCGAATGGGATCCGGCAAAGGCTCACCCGAGTTCTGGGTGGCCAACGTCAAGCCAGGTCGGATCATGTTCGAGATGGCCTACCCGAATGAGTCGGTCGCCCGCGAGGCGTTGCGCCGCGCGATTCACAAGCTGCCTATGAAGTGCCGGATCGTCACCCGCGAGGGGGTGGACTCCTGATGGCGACCACCACCGCCGCGAGCGAGCTGCGCGAGTTGACCGACGACGAACTGGTACTGCGGCTTAGCGAGTCTAAGGAAGAGCTGTTTAACCTGCGCTTCCAAATGGCCACCGGACAGATGGACAACAACCGCCGACTGCGCACGGTCCGGCGTGACATCGCTCGCATCTACACCGTGATGCACGAGCGTGAGCTGGGTCTGTCGGTGTCTCCGGACGCCGTCGCCGGAAGTGAGGGTGCGGCATGAGCGATGCGCAGCGGAATGAAGCGATTCAGCCCGAAGGGCAAAATAAGATGGCCCAGCCCGAAGGGCGAAACAAGCGAAAGGTCCGAGAGGGTTACGTCGTTTCGGACAAGATGAATAAGACGGTCGTAGTGGCGTTGGAGGACCGTAAGAAGCACCCGCTGTACGGCAAGGTGCTGCGCTCCACCACAAAGGTCAAAGCGCATGACGAGGCCAACGTCGCGGGGGTCGGTGACCGGGTGCAGTTGATGGAGACCCGTCCGCTGTCGGCGACCAAGCGCTGGCGGCTGGTCCAGATCCTCGAGAAGGCCAAGTGAACCACGGCGGCCGCGAGAAGGAGTTGACGTGATCCAGCAGGAATCGCGACTGCGGGTTGCCGACAACACGGGTGCCAAGGAGATTCTGTGCATTCGGGTGCTCGGCGGTAGCTCGCGGCGCTACGCCGGCATCGGGGACATCATCGTGGCGACCGTCAAGGAAGCCATTCCCGGAGCCAACGTCAAACGCGGCGATGTGGTCAAGGCCGTCATCGTGCGCACCGTCAAGGAGAAGCGCCGACCGGACGGTTCCTACATCCGGTTTGACGAGAACGCCGCTGTACTGATCAAGCCCGACGGTGAGCCGCGCGGCACCCGGATCTTTGGTCCGGTCGGTCGGGAGCTCCGGGACAAGCGGTTCATGAAAATCATCTCGCTGGCCCCGGAGGTGCTCTAACCATGAGAATCCGCAAAGGCGACACGGTTGTTGTTATTGCCGGCAAGGACAAAGGCGCCAAGGGCAAGGTGATCCAGGCCTACCCGGATGCTGGACGGGTGCTGGTAGAAGGCGTCAACCGAATCAAGAAGCACACCCGGATCAGTCGCACTCAGCGCGGTGCGCAAAGTGGCGGAATTGTCACGCAGGAGGCCTCCATCGACGTGTCGAACGTCATGGTCGTCGACTCCAGCGGCAAGCCGGCCAGGGTGGGTTACCGCACTGATGACGAGGGCAAGCGCGTGCGCGTATCCCGGCGCACCGGCAAGGACATCTGAGATGACCACAGTAGAGAGTGAACGTGTGGCAGCGATGCCGAGGCTCAAGGCCCGGTACCGCGAGGAGATCGTTGCCGCGTTGCGTGAGCAGTTCAATTACGCCAACGCGATGCAGATACCCGGGATGGTCAAAGTCGTGGTGAACATGGGCGTCGGCGAGGCCGCCCGAGACGCCAAGCTGATGGACGGCGCCGTGCGGGATCTCGCTGCGATCACTGGGCAGAAACCTCAGGTAAAGCGGGCTCGCAAGTCCGTCGCGCAGTTCAAGTTGCGCGAGGGGATGCCGATCGGCGCCAAGGTGACTTTGCGCGGCGTCCGGATGTGGGAGTTCCTAGACCGGCTGTTGTCGATCGCCCTGCCCCGTATCCGCGATTTCCGGGGCCTGTCGCCGACCCAGTTCGACGGTCACGGTAACTACACCTTCGGGCTCAATGAACAGTCGATGTTCCGTGAGATCAACCCGGACAACATCGACCGCCAGCGTGGCATGGATATCACCGTGGTCACGTCCGCGACCACCGACGAAGAAGGCCGGGCGCTGCTGCGTCGTCTGGGCTTCCCCTTCAAGGAGAGCTGATGGCGAAGAAGGCGCTGGTCATCAAAGCCGCGCGCATGCCCAAGTTCGCGGTGCGGGGGTACACCCGGTGCCAGCGGTGCGGGCGACCTAAGGCGGTCTACCGAAAGTTCGGGCTATGTCGGATCTGCCTGCGCCAGATGGCCCACCGGGGCGAGCTCCCCGGCGTGAGCAAGTCCTCATGGTAGAGCGCTTCGCGCCCCGCCAGCTGGGTGGTCGCCACTCAGCGGATGCAGCTAATAGTCGCCGTAGGCCCGGACGGGAACCACGGCGGGAAGGGATCACGAGCTCGCCATGACGATGACCGATCCGATCGCAGACATGTTGACCCGGCTGCGGAACGCGAACTCGGCCTATCACGACCGGGTCGTGATGCCGCACTCCAAGATCAAGGTGAACATCGCCGAGATCCTCCAACGGGAGGGTTACATCTCGGGTTTCCACGCTGAGGACGCACCCGTAGGGAAGTCTTTGGTAGTAGAACTGAAGTTCGGTCCAAACCGGGAGCGCAGCATCGCTGGGCTGCGCCGGGTGTCCAAGCCTGGCCTGCGGGTATACGCCAAGTCGACCTCGCTGCCCAAGGTGCTCGGCGGCCTCGGTGTGGCGATCATCTCCACATCCACAGGGCTGCTCACCGACCGGCAGGCCGCCAAGAAGCGCGTGGGCGGGGAAGTCCTCGCCTTCGTCTGGTGAGAGGGGAGCAGCGGAGATGTCGCGCATCGGGAAGCAGCCGATCATCGTTCCGACCGGTGTCGATGTGGTTATCGACGGGCGTACCGTGACAGTGCAGGGGCCCAAGGGCGTCCTGTCGCTCACCGTGCCCGAGCCGATCACCGTGACGCGGGAGCAGGACGGTACCCTGCTGGTCCAGCGGCCGGATGATGAACGGCGCAGCAAGTCGCTGCACGGGCTGTCTCGGACTCTGGTGAACAACATGGTTCTCGGGGTCAGCCAGGGATACGAGAAGCGCATGGAGATCCACGGCGTCGGTTACCGGGTGGTGGCCAAAGGCTCGGATTTGGAGTTCTCGTTGGGCTATAGCCACCCGGTGCCGATCAAGGCGCCTGATGGAATCAGCTTCACGGTGGAGAGTCCAACGCGATTCTCCGTGACTGGGATTGAAAAGCAGGCGGTCGGCGAGATCGCGGCGACCATCCGTAGGTTGCGGCGTCCGGACCCTTACAAGGGCAAAGGCGTCCGCTACGCGGGCGAGAAGATCCGACGCAAGGTCGGGAAGACGGGTAAGTGATCATGGCTAAGGCAGCAACATCCGTTTCGACGGCTGCGTCGTCGGGGGCCGCTTCGACGGCTGAGCCGTCGGCAACCGGAGCGACGAAGCGGCCGCGAGTCGGCACGGACGTCTCGACCCGACGCCGGCTGGCCAGGTCGCGGCGGCACTTCCGGCTGCGCAAGAAGGTCAGCGGTTCCCCGGAGCGCCCACGCCTGGTGGTCAACCGCTCGTCTCGACACATCGCCGTGCAGCTCGTGGATGACCTAGCGGGACACACCCTGGCGGCGGCGTCCAGCATCGAGCCGGACGTCCGCGCCCTCGACGGGGACAAAAAGGCCAGAGCAGTCAAGGTCGGCGAGCTGATCGCGGCCCGGGCCAAGGCGGTCGGCGTGGGCCGGGTGGTCTTCGACCGCGGCGGCTACGACTATCACGGGCGGATTGCGGTGCTGGCCGACGCCGCCCGCAAAGCCGGCCTGGAATTCTGATGTTCGACACCACGATGTATGACACCACGGTGTTCGATACCACGGTGTTCGATACGACAGGGCACCCAAGACAACGGCACCTGAGCAACGGAAGGAACGCCTGATGCCTGGACGCGTGCGGCGGGAAGGCGGAGGCGGACCCGGAGGCGAGCGTAGCGATCGTCGGGACCGCCGCGACGGTGGCCGCGGCGGAGCGGCCCAGCCCGAGAAGAGCCCGCACCTCGAGCGGGTGGTCGCGATCAACCGGGTGGCGAAGGTGGTCAAGGGCGGCCGGCGCTTCAGCTTCACCGCGTTGGTCGTGGTCGGCGACGGCGACGGGATGGTCGGCGTCGGTTACGGGAAGGCCAAGGAGGTGCCGGCGGCGATCCAGAAGGGCGTGGAGGAAGCCAAGAAGAACTTTTTCCGGGTTCCCCGGATTGCCAGCACCATCCCGCACCCGATCACCGGCGAGGCAGCGGCCGGCGTTGTGCTGCTCCGTCCTGCCTCTCCAGGTACTGGGGTCATCGCAGGCGGCCCGGTTCGCGCGGTATTGGAATGCGCCGGCGTGCACGACGTGCTCTCGAAGTCGCTGGGCAGTGATAATGCGATCAACGTTGTGCACGCCACGGTGGCTGCGCTGAAGGGATTGCAGCGTCCGGAGGAGGTGGCCGCTCGCCGCGGTCTGCCGCTGGAGGACGTGGCGCCGGCTGGCATGTTGCGGGCGCGGGCCGCCGGGATGGGGGCGTGAGGTGGCTGATCTGAAGATCACCCAGGTTCGCAGCACCATCGGCAGCCTGCGCAATCACCGCGAGACGCTGCGCTCGCTGGGACTGCGTAAGATCCGGCAGTTCGTGGTCAAAGAGGACAACTCTCAGGTCCGCGGCATGATTGCCACTGTCCGTCACCTGGTGGCGGTAGAGGAAGTCCCGAACGAGGTGGCTGCGAAGTGAGCATCAAGATTCATCACCTGCGCCCGGCCGCAGGCGCGAAGACCGCCAAGATGCGAGTCGGCCGTGGTGCGGGTTCAAAAGGTAAAACGGCGGGTCGCGGTACCAAAGGAACCAAGGCTCGCAAGAATGTGCCGGCCACTTTCGAGGGCGGGCAGATGCCGATTCACATGCGGCTGCCCAAACTCAAGGGTTTCCGCAACCGGTTCCGCACCGAGTATCAGGTGGTTAACGTGGGCGACCTGGCTCGGCTGTTCCCCGCGGGTGGCATCGTGGGCCCCGACCAGCTCGTAGCCGTTGGTGCGGTGCGCAAGGGTTTGCCGGTCAAGGTGCTCGGCGACGGCGACATCGCAGGAGTGCAGTTGCATGTCAGTGCCCAGCGTTTCTCTGGTTCTGCGCGGGACAAAATCGTCGCGGCGGGCGGTAGCAGCATCGATCTGTAGGTGAAGCGCGCTCCCGCGGGCTCTCGTTATGACAGTCTGGTCCGGCTGTTAGAGTCGGGCTCAATGCGTGGCGAGCCAGTTGGCATCCGCTGTCAGGTCCGCCTGCACCGCTCGGTCGCCGCCCCGGCCATGCGACCGCCGGTCCATGATCGACGGCCCATTACGGCCGTGCCCAGGAGGTAGGAGTGCTCGGCGCCTTCCGCTCGGCCCTTGCGACGCCGGATCTGCGCCGCAAGATCCTGTTCGCGCTCAGCATGGTGGTGATCTACCGGGCTGGTGCCACCTTGCCGTCACCCGGAGTCTCCTACGTCAATATTAATCAGTGCCTGGACCGGGTGCAGCACGGCAACAATCAGAACGTCTACTCGCTGATCAATCTTTTCAGCGGCGGGGCATTGTTGCGGCTGTCGGTGTTCGCGTTGGGGATCATGCCCTACATCACCGCGAGCATCATCATCCAACTGCTCACGGTTGTGATTCCGCGCTTCGAAGTGCTGAAGAAGGAGGGTCAGTCCGGGCAGAACAAGCTCACGCAGTACACCCGGTACTTGACGATCGCGCTGGCCATCCTGCAGTCCACCGGCATTGTGGCGCTGGCCGTACGCGGTCAGCTGTTCTCCGGCTGCCCGCTGCCGCCGATTCCCGATCAGTCGGTATTCAACCTGGTAGTCATCGTCGTGGTGATGACCGCGGGTACCGGGGTGATCATGTGGTTGGGCGAGCTGATCACCGAACGGGGCATCGGCAACGGTATGTCGCTGCTGATCTTCACCTCGATCGCTGCGCGCATCCCCGCAGAGGGCAAGAATATCCTGGACTCGCAGGGCCTGCTGGTATTCCTGCTGGTGTGCTTGTTCGGTCTAGCGATCATCGCCAGTGTCGTGTTCGTTGAGCAGGGCCAGCGACGGATCCCTGTGCAGTACGCCAAGCGAATGATCGGCCGCCGCATGTACGGCGGCACCTCTACTTATCTGCCGCTGAAGGTGAACCAAGCCGGTGTCATTCCCGTCATCTTCGCGTCGTCGCTGCTCTACCTGCCCGACCTCATCGCGCGGCTGACCAGCTCGTCCTCAGGCAAACCGGGCTGGTGGCAGACGTTCGTCACCCGCTACCTGGTCGACCAGGCCAGCTGGATTCATATCGGGCTGTACTTCCTAATGATCATCTTCTTCACTTACTTCTACGTGGCGATCACTTTCAATCCTGAAGAACGTGCTGAGGAGATGAAGAAATTCGGTGGTTTCATCCCGGGCATCAGGCCCGGCCGCCCCACCTCCGAGTATCTCAGCTTTGTACTGAGCCGTATCACCTTGCCTGGCTCGCTGTATTTGGGCATTGTGGCAGTGCTGCCCAACTTGTTCCTCGACCTCACCGGTAACGGGCAGAATCAGAACTTCCCCTTCGGCGGTACCGCGGTGCTGATCATGGTGGGGGTGGGCCTGGATACCGTGAAGCAGATCGAAAGCCAGCTGATGCAGCGCAACTACGAAGGGTTCCTGCGGTAGTGCGAATCCTCATAGTCGGTCCTCCAGGCGCGGGCAAAGGAACTCAGGCCACCGTGCTGAGCGCGGAGCTCGGCGTAGCGCACATCTCCACCGGAGATCTGTTCCGGGCGCATGTCAACCGCCGATCCGCGCTGGGTCGGAAGGTCAAGCAGTACCTGGATGCCGGTGCGTTGGTGCCCGACGCGGTCACCAACGTGATGGTCGCGCAACGGCTTACCGATGATGTGTGCCGGGCAGGATTCCTGCTCGACGGATTCCCCCGTACGGTCGGCCAGGCCGAGGTGCTGGAGAATCTGCTGCGCGAGCGTGACTGCGGGATCGATACGGTGCTGGAATTCGACGTACCCGAGGACCAGGTGATGGCGCGACTGCTGGCTCGCGGACGCGGCGAC
>JBHEMR010000073.1:0-25475 GCA_046262495.1 Pseudonocardiaceae bacterium
GGCTAGCTCCCTCGGTCGCAGTGATCGGTCTCAATCACGGATAGTGCAGTGCACGTCGCACCGCACTATCCTGCGTTTCCGCTGGTCAGCACGCCGTTCTACGGGCTTATAATGCGCGACTACCTGGACTGACCGGTCACGCCAGTCGCCAACTACCACCAACCCAGCGCTCGCAGTCCTGATTCGAGTCCCCGGCGGGCTACTGGCAGGAACTCTGCCGGGGTAAGGCGGCCGGCGCCCTCGCGCATAACGCCGAGTAGCGGTAGGCCAGTCACGGCAGGCAGATCGATGAGGTTGCATCGAGCAGCAAGGTCAGGCTGGGTGGGCCAGGCGCCGATCACAATCCCGAGACAGATCAGGCGGCGGGTGCGCAACGCTTCCACGGTGAGCGCGGTGTGGTTGAGGGTACCTAGACCGGCGCCAGCCACCACGAGCACCGAAGCCGACAAGGCAGCGGCGATATCGGCGAGCGTTCCCCCGCTGTCGTCCAAGGGCACCAGCAATCCACCAGTACCCTCAACCAGCACGAGATCATGCTCGGCGGCGAAATCCCGGGCTACCGACGCCGCGGTGGCGGTGGTCACGGGGATCAAGCCAGCAAGACGGGCAGCGCGCGCCGGTGCAAGCGGGTCGGGGTAGCGGGCCAGCTCCCGGCACGTGACCGAAGGACCCGCGAGACGTCGCACCTCGTCGACGTCGCCCAGCTGTGCCGCGTCGACGCCGGTTTGGGCGGGTTTGAGTACCGCTACTCGACGGCCGGCCGCGACGGCTATTGCAGCGATTGCCGATGTCACCGTCGTCTTGCCCACGCCGGTGCCGGTCCCGGTCACCACCAGCACGGTCATCTGACCGCGCCGGCCACTACCGCAACGAGCACCTGGGCCACCTGCACCAGATCCTGATCGGTCAGCCCGGCATGGGCCGTCAACCGCAGCCTGCTGGTTCCAGCAGGCACCGATGGTGGACGCAGGCATCCCACCCGCACACCGTGGCGCAGGCACTCCGCGGCCGCGTCGAGCGCGCATTGCGGTTCGCCGAGGATGATCGAGACCATCGCGGACATCGGCGGGGGTGCGCTGACTGCGGTGGCGATGGCAGCGGCAGCATCGAGCACCCGACTTGGCAGCGCAGGCTCGCCGCGCAATACCTGCAACGCCGCCAGTGCAGCGCCGGCAGCTGGGGGCGCCAGGCCGGTCTCGAAGATGAAGCTGCGCGCCGTGTTGACGAGGTGCTCGACCACCACGCGAGAAGCCAGCACCGCCCCGCCCTGGCTGCCCAGCGACTTCGACAGGGTGACCGTCGCCACCACATCGGGCTCGCCGACCAGACCATGTTCGGCGAGCAGTCCGCGCCCGCCAGGTCCGCGCACCCCGAGCCCGTGCGCCTCATCAGCCAGCAGAACCGCGCCATGCTGCCGGCAGACCGCGTGCAACTCCGCCAGCGGCGCGAGGTCACCAGTGACGCTTCCCACTGAATTGGTGACGACCAGCGCCCGCTGCTCAGATCGGGTAGCCAGCGCGGCGTCGACCGCGGAGACATCACCGTGCGGTGTGACGACGACCCGGGACCGGGACAGTCGGCATGCGTCCACCAGTGAGGCGTGGCTTGCGGCATCGGACACGACGAGACTGCCCGAGCCGGACAGCGCTGTCACCGCGCCAAGATTTGCGGTGTAGCCCGAGGAGAACACCAAGGCCGCTGGCGCGCCGCAGAACGCGGCGAGCTCGTCCTCCAGCTGCGCGTGCAGCTCGGTGGAGCCGGTGATCAGGCGCGATCCAGTCGACCCCGTACCCCAGGTGTGCGCCGCATGCACCGCGCCTTGCACCACCCGAGGATCCCTGGCCAAACCCAGGTAGTCGTTGGATGCCAGGTCGACCACCGTCTCCAGTGCGGGCCGCGGCCGGAGCACCCGCCTCAGCCCAGCGGTCCGACGCCCGGCGGCTGCATGGTCCAGCCAGTTCTGAGCTTCGCTCACTATGGATGCACCGCCACGACCAGCGACACTACGACGCGCCGGTCGAGCAATATCCGGTGGCTCCGCAGCAGCGGCACCCGCGCTCACACGTCCGAGTGCCTCGGCGAGGTCACCGCCTTGGCTACGTCGCCTGGGTGGCCACGCCGGGGATCGTCAGACCGCCAGGAAGGTGCTCATCGGGCACCGGCCCGAAACGCTGAGCTTCTGAGTCGAGCAGCAGCAGGCGTGCGGTGCGTAGGTCCAGGAACAGACCCGCGACCTGGACTCGACTGGCGGCGACGGCATCGCGTACCGCGGGATGCGTGCGCAGCGTCTCTACTTGAAGTGCGACGTTGACCATAGCGAGCCGGTCCACCTCATCCCGGCCCTCCGCAGTCGCCGCAACACCGACGGGGTGCCCGCTGCGCATGGCTCTCAGACTCGGCAGGCCCCACCGCAGCCACTGGCCCAGGGACCCGGTGGCGGTCCCGCTCGCGAGCAGGCCATGCATCGCCGCACAGCCGGAATGCCCACAGACCAGGATCGAAGGCACCTTGAGGTGGTTCACCGCATACTCCAGCGACGCGGCGACTGACGAGTCGGACTCGTGCCCGGGTGGCGGCACCAAATTGCCGAGATTGCGTACCGTGAACAGATCGCCAGGCCCGCTACTGGTGAGCACGTTGGGCACCACGCGCGAATCGGCGCAGGTGAGGAACAACGCCCGGGGACGTTGTTTCGCCACCAACTGCTCCAGGTGCGGCAGCACCTCAGGCACCGAACGGCGGTGGTACTCACGCACCCCGGCAAACAGCGGTTGCAATGCGTCGTGGTCGTCACGTTGAACCTGCCACGCCCACCATGGCGAGAAAGCGCGCGGCAACGCAGGTATCCGCGCCCGCCGGGCGAGGCCGTTGCCGCCGTCACCGTTGTGCCGCGCCAGCCCCACCTCGTCCACGACGACGGTGCCACCGTTGCACTCGTGCTGCCGCTGCCATGCGGCGAGGTGGTCGTAAGCGGCGTGGTCCAAAAAGTCGACCACCATCTCGATGACGACATGGCTGCCAGCGGGCACCTGGGCCAATACTCGGGACAGCCGGGGAACGGACAGGAAGCTCAAGGTCCCCTCGACCACTACCCGCCAGCAGGCCGGCTCACCATCCGACAGCGGCCCTACCGCCTGCGCGTGCACCACCGACCAGACCACCCTGCGTAACACCAGCAACAACGACAGCCCCAGCCCGATGAGCACGCCTTCCAGCAGGTTGAGAAACACCACACCGGCCAACGTGACCAAATAGATCACCAACTCGCCCTGCCGGTGGGCCGTACGCAAGTCCGCCAGCTTGACCAGACGCACACCGATCACCACCAGCAGACCGGCGAGTGCGGCCAACGGGATCAGCTCGATCAACCCGACGAGCAGCACCGAGAACAGCAGTACCCACACGCCATGCAGCACCGCTGATGCGCGGGTTCGCGCTCCTGCGGCGACGTTGGCGGATCCACGGACGATCACGCCGGTAACGGGCAGGCCACCCAACAACCCCGACAAGGTGTTCGCTGCGCCCTGGCCAACGAGCTCCCGATCGAAGTTGGTCTTGTCGCCCTTGGCCATCTTGTCCACCGCCACAGCTGAGAGCAGGCTTTCCACGCTGGCGATCACCGCCACGGTGAGCACACCGGTGAGCACACCGCCCCAACTGCCACCCGGTACGTCAGGCAGATTCAACGAGGCCAGCAACGAGCCAGGCAAGGTCACCCGCTCGACGTCCAGCGCCAGCATCGTGGCCAGCACCGTCACTCCGACAACGGCCACTAGTGGCGCTGGGATGCTCGGCAACGGATGCGGCAACCTCGACCAGATCAGCAGCACGGCAATGACCGCCAGTCCCACCAGCGCAGCGTGATCGTGCACATTGGTGAGCTGGGCGGGCAGTTCCACGATGTTCGTGATCGCGTCGGTTCGCGCGGATCCGCCGAGCAACACGTGCAACTGGCCGAGCGCGATCGTGATCCCGATACCGGCGAGCATCGCGTGCACCACCGCCGGGGAGATCGCGAGCGCCGCCCTGGCCACCCGGCTGAGACCGAACACCATCTGCAGCAGCCCGGCGGCCACCGTGATGGCGCACATCACACCCCAGCCGAATTGCACGATCAGATCGGCCACCACCACGGTGAGCCCCGCGGCGGGGCCGCTGACCTGCAACGATGATCCGCCGAGCAGCCCGGCCACGATCCCGCCGACGACTGCGGCGATAAGCCCCGCCATTACTGGAGCGCCGGTCGCCACCGCGATACCTAGGGAGAGAGGCACCGCGACGAGGAACACCACGAGCGAGGCGGCAACGTCGTGCCGCAACACCGTCCGCGCGCGGTGGTGTGCGGGGGGCACTGGAGTGCGAGCGGGGATGGGGGGACGCAACAGACGGCCTCCGGATCGGCAGGGATGCGAGTGTCCACAACCGTCCGAGCCACGTCGGTGCATCGCCGCGCTGCGATACCCCGACGATTGCCGGCCGGTCCGGGGCGGCGGACGCCATTGACCGTTACAAGCTGATTCCTCCCCGTCACCATTGATGGTAGTGCCAGAGCTTGAAATCCAGGTAAGGCTAGGCTGAACTTGCTACGATGTTTACCTGGTCGACATCGGCTACAGGTCAGCCTGCGCCGACCGCGGCGAGCATCCCGCGAGTGATCTGTGCCAGGTCGTCGTCGCCGGTGACGTAGGGCGGCATGGTGTAGACGAGATTGCGGAATGGCCGCAGCCACACACCTTGCCCCACGGCGGCGGCGGTGGCGGCGGGGAGGTCGACGTCGTGGTCGAGCTGGACTACCCCGATCGCGCCGAGCACCCTGACGTCAGCCACTCCCGGCAGCTCCGTCGCCGGCGCCAGTCCCGCCCGTAGACCCGCCTCCAGCCGCCGCACTTCGGCCCGCCAGTCTTGTCCGAGCAGCAGGTCGATCGACGCCGATGCCACCGCTGCCGCCAGCGGGTTGGCCATGAACGTCGGCCCGTGAGCGAGCACGGAGGCTTCGCCACCGGAGATACCTTCGGCCACCTGCGCTGTGCACAGCGCGGCCGCCATGGTGAGATATCCACCGGTGAGCGCCTTACCCATGCACATCACGTCCGGGCTGACTCCCGCGTGGCCGGCGGCGAAGAGCTCTCCGGTCCGCCCGAAGCCGGTGGCTATCTCATCAAAAATAAGCAGTACGTCGTGGGCCAACGTGATTTCCCGTAGCACGTGTAGGTAGCGCGGGTCGTGGAAACGCATCCCCCCAGCGCCCTGCACAACCGGTTCGACGATCACCGCGGCCAGCTCGTCAGCGTGTCGCTCCACGGTGTCGGCCAGCAGCTGTACGTACGCCGGGTCAAGGTCGACCGGCGGGCGCGGCACGAACACCTGCCGGGCCAGCATCCCTGACCACAGGGAGTGCATGCCACCGTCTGGATCGCAGACGCTCATGGCACCGAACGTGTCACCGTGGTACCCGCCGCGCCAGGTCAGCAATCGGTGCTTGTGGGGACGCCCTAGCGAGCGCCAGTACTGGAGGCACATCTTGATCGCGACCTCGACCGACACCGAGCCGGAGTCGGCGAAGAACACGTGCTGCAACGGCTCCGGCGTGATTTCCACCAGCCGGCGGGCCAACTGGACCGCGGGCTCGTGGGTCAGGCCCCCGAACATCACGTGGCTCATTCGGTGGAGCTGATCGCGTACCGCAGCATCGAGCGCCGGATGGGTGTAGCCGTGGATGGCAGCCCACCACGACGACATCCCATCGATCAGGGCTGCGCCATCGGCAAGCTGTAGTCGAACACCGGCCGCTGAGCGAACCACCAGTGGCGAGACTCGCCCCGGCATCGGCCCGTAGGGGTGCCACACGTGCGCCCGGTCGGCAGCGAGCAGATTCTGCGCTGGGTCCACAACCCGCGACCCTACGATCAACCGCGATCAGAAGGAATATGCACAGACAGTGATAGTGGTGACAGACAGTACTCGATGTAACACGACGCGACATACTCGCGATGACAAGCTGTACAGGGTCCTTTCGGGGATTCTGCGGCGTGGCCTCTCGGGGCCACCCGTAGGGGGCAGCGGGGCGCGTTCGACCGTCTAGGGATGGGTGTGGATCACACATCCTTCCCTGACACCTGGGGAGGGGACAGCCCAATGGCAGCACGTTGGCGACCATGCACGTTTCGCGACCGAGCCGACCTCGTTCGCGTCTCATGATTTCACGACACCAGCCACAGCGAAATCTCGCGGCTAGCACCGTCGCCGCGGGTGCTGAGTACACCGGTATCCACGAGTCTCCCGCGATGGTCCACCCTTCAGCGCAAAAACCGAGTCCGGACACGAAACCGATTCGGGTGTTGCTGGTTATCGACATGAGTCTGTTGCGTGGAGCGCTGGCCGCCGTGCTGTCCAGCGAGGACGACATCGAGGTGGTGGCCGGAATGGCTGCGGGCGACCGCGTGGTCCCCACCGCGATCCGACACCAACCCGAGATCGCTGTGTTGGACCTCGATCAGGGTGGATCGGACGTACTTGCCACCGCGCAGGCGCTGAACGAACGGCTCCCCGGATGCCGGGTGATCGTGCTTGCCTCGGCGAACCGGCCGGGCTTGGTCCGCCGGGCACTGGATGTTCCGGTGGCAGGTGCAGTCGACAAGGACGCCCAGCCGCGACGGCTGCTGGCCACAATCCGCCAGGTCGCCAAGGGAAAGCGGACGATTGACCCCGCCCTCGCGGTGGCCGCAATCGGTGTGGCGGGTAGCCCTCTGACTCCCCGGGAACTCACGGTGCTCGACCTCGCCTCGGGGGGGGCATCGCCGACCGAGATCGCCCAACGGCTCTTTCTCAGCCGCGGGACGGTGTGCAACTACCTTTCACGCGTTATGACCAAGCTGGAGGCACGCACCCGGATCGATGCGATTCGCATCGCCGCCGAGGCGGGCTGGATCTAACAGTTCTGGTGAAAGTTGTGGGGAACGGCGGGCCAGCAGCCACTACAGTGAGCTCCGGCCCGTCGTTCCCTTGACCAATGTGTCCCTGACCATCGGGCCCTGACCCATGTCCCAAAGGCCGACCAGGTCGCGGTACAGCGGTGAATTCGCGAGCAGTTCTTCGTGGTTGCCCGCTAACATGTTGGCGCCGTCCATCAGCACGATCCGCTGCGCCCTCAGCGCAGAGCTGATCCGGTGCGCGACGACGATGAGGGTGCCACCACGCGCCGCCAGTACCCGCTCCACCCGCTCCTCCGCGACCGGGTCCAGGTGGCAGGTCGCCTCGTCCAGAATCAGCACCGGCGCCGGGGTCAGGTGCGCCCTTGCCACGGCGATGAGTTGCCGTTCCCCGGCCGAAAGCATTCCGGGATCGACCACAGCGTCATATCCCCCACCCAGGCGCACTACAACAGAGCGCAGGCCCAGCGCGTCGACAACGGTGTCAAGCTCGGTGCCGGTAGCAGTGGGATGCAGGTAACGCAAATTTTCCCCGATTGTGCCGGCGAAGACGTACGCCTCCTGGGGAATCAACACCCGGTGGCTGGCCAGGGTTTGCGGATCGAGATCCTCGACCGGCACCCCGCCCAGCCGAACCTTGCCGCGATCGGGGACGTGCGTCGCCGCGAGCAGACCTGCCAGGGTGGACTTCCCCGCACCGCTGGGACCGACCATGGCCAGGTGCTGGCCCTGCGGAATCAGCAAGTTCACGTGGTTCACCACCGGCTCGGCGTGGCGGCCGTAGGAGAAGTTGACACCGTCGAGTCTCAAGTCATGCCCCTGGGGTGCGCGCCGCTGCGCCGTCGCCGGAGGTACCGGACGCTCGCCCGCCTCGACGAGCCGGTCCAGGGTGACCACCAGCTTCATGCCTCCCGCGCCCAACCCGTCGACCAGCGACTTCAGCGCCGGCAGCAGTCCCTGGGTCAGGTAGACCAAAGCACCGGCGATGGTGCCCAGCGTTGAGCCCGTCGCGAGCAGCCACGGTGCCGCGACCAGCAACCCGACCGCGGGCAGCCAGCCACCGACCGCCACCGACAGCGTGCGGATCGCCGTCATCCGGGCCAGTGTCCGTTCCGCATCCGCGTGGGCGTCAACCTGGCGTTGCACCTGCGCGCACGCCCGGTCCTCACCACCGCAGGCGACGACGTCGCGCAGGCTGTGCGCCACAGCGCTGGCGGACTCGGCAACCGCTTCGTCGGTGAGCACGTGATCGCGCTGCCGGGTCATCATCGAGCGCAGGGAAATCAAGAAAACCGTCAGACCAACCAGCAGCGGCGGCAGCACCAGCAGCCCGACAATCCCGGTCAGCGTGGCCATCCCAATCACTGCGGCGACCGTGCTCACCACGAAGCCGGTGGTGAGAAGCAGCAAGCCGGCGAAATTGTCCCGCACCACCTCAACCTGATGGGTCAGCCGGGCCACCGCGCCCGAATCCGGTCGCCCGCCCAGCACCGTAGATCTTTGAAGCGCACCTCCCACCACGTTGTCCACCAAGTGATCGCGAAACGGCTCGACGATCTCAGCGAGAATCCGGTACACGTGGCGGAGGGCCACGGCCCCGACGAGTACCGCCACAGCCAGCACACCAAGCCACGCTGCCCCGGTACCGGGCCGGCCGGCGAGAAATCCGTCATCCAAGGCGTGCGCCACGCCGTAGCCGGACAACAGCAGGGGAAGCACCTCCAGCACTGACCACACCGCCAACCACACCAGCGCCCGCGGGTGTCGGCGTAGGGCGGCTAGCAGCACCCTGGGTACGGTGTCCGTTGCGGAAGTCATCTGTGGCGGCATCATCGTGGAGCTCACGCCGGTACCCCGAGCGGTTCAGCGGGCACGGCCTCAGCGCCGAACAACGCGCGGTAGTCCGGGTCGCGCCATAGCTCGCTGTGCGGGCGCAGACCGCGCAGGTTGCCGCGGTCGAGCCAGGCAACCAGATCCGTCCGGGCAGCGGTAGCCGCGCGGTGCGCGATGATCAATCGGGTTTGGTTCCGGTGCCCACCAGCGAGCACGGCGCCCACTTGCCGCTCGGTCACGGTGTCCAGGCTAGATGTGGCGTCGTCGAGGATGAGCACGCGGTAGGAGTGCGCGAAGGCTCTGGCCAAGCCGAGCCGCTGCATCTCACCACCAGACAGTGGCGCCGCAGCCAACTGAGTCCGGTAGCCCTGCGGCAACCTCTCGATGAAGGTATCGGCGCGCGCGCTGGCAGCGGCCTGCCGGACTTTCCCCGCGGTAGGGCTGCCCGGTCCGAAGCTGATCACATCCTCAATCGTGTCACCCACCAGCGCCGGACGCTCGAAGGCAAAGCCCACCGCGCCGCGTAGCTCCGCATGGGAGAGGTCGGGCAGCGGCACACCATCAAGCAAGACCTGCCCCTGCTCGGGATCGGCAAGGCGACCGGCCAGCGCGGCGAGCAGCGACTTGCCGCCCCCGGACCGGCCCACTACCGCCACAGTGGCCCCAGCCGGGACGACGAGGTCGAGCCCGTCGATCACGGTGTCCCCGGCGGCCGACACCCGCACTCCGCGGAACTCCAGCCGGCCGCCCTTACCGGAGCAGTCAGGCAGGCTCGCGTCGCCGTATCGGGTCACCGGCTCGGTGAGCACCTCAGCCGCACGGCGGCCACCGGCCCGGGCTCGGGACAACTTGTTGAGCAATCCCACCGCCGAGCCGATTCCGGCGGCCATCACCGCATACCGGCTGGCGGCGTACAGCTCGCCGACGCTGAGCCGGCCGGCGACGACCCCGAACCCGGCGACCCCGACCACGGACAGCTGCAGCAACGGCCCGATCACGGCGGCCTGGCTGGTCATCCGCACCTGGTTGCGCCACATGCCCATGCCGTGCTCGCGCAGCCCAGGCAACGGCTGCAGGATCCGTCGTCGCTCGCGCTCGATGCTGCCGGCGGCGGCGATCGTGCGAGCCCCGGACAACGCATCAAGCAGCCGCGCCGCGATCAGTCCTTGGCTGTGCAGGTAACCCCTGATGGTCTCGGTGTTGTCCCGAACGAACACCCGTAGCAGCGCGGCCATCGCCAGCAGACCGACCAGCGCGGTGACTCCCACCCAGGGATCGATCAACGTCAAGGCGATGATGCTGCCGACTGGAGGAAGCAGGCCGACGCCGACCATGACCGCGGTAATACCGACCTGGCCAGCCTCGCTGGCGTTGCGGGTGACCCGGGTCACCACGTCTCCGGTTTCGAAGCGACGGATAGCCGCCGGGCCGATCGCGACGAGATGCCGGACCAGCCTCATCCTCAGCCAGGCCGTGCACCGGGCGTTGCTCTGTCCGGTCGTGATGTCACCGATGACTTTCCCAGCCACCATGATGGCTATCAGCGTCGCACAGGCCAACAAGGCCGAGGTGATGTGACCACCCCCGGGCAGTGCGTCCAGGGCGCGACCGAGCGCGGTGGGCAGCAGTATTTCTGCGCTCGCGACGAGCAATGTGGCCAGCGCCAAGGACCAGATCCACCACCCACCCTGACGACCCGTCGTGAGCAGTAACCGGTCAGCTTGCTTCCACATTGAAGTGTGCGGATCCGCCGATGCTCCTGCCGGATCGCTGTTCACGCGACCTCCGCACTGTCGTGATGGTCTGATGAATCATTGGTCTTCGGCGAATCATTAGGTGGTCCGGGGCAACGCCGGCCGCCCCGGACCACCTGTCAATGAAAACTCACTTGTTGCACAGCAGCAGGCTGAGACCACTCCCTCCGGAGTGGCCGTTGCCGTAGCCGCGGCCGTGGTCGTCACCGCAGCCGTTCAGCTCGACGGTCATCTCCATGGCCTGCAGGTCGAGAAGCACCATTGTTTTCACCTCCTTCCGTATGTCGACGCGGATACCAAACCGTTCCTCCCCGTCAGCACCGCCGGCACGGGGGCATCGTGCGGCGGGAACTGCCGTGATTCACAGAGAAACGGGAGACCGACGGGGTGCTCGTGCACCGCCGCACCCAGTGCGAGCAGGACGCCTGCGGCGCCGCTCGCCAAATCCATCGACAGCCGGAGCAGCTGTTCACCAGGGAATGCAAGATGGCCCTGGTAGTCAACGCGGTGCCAACCAAGGCGCCGGATCTGAGCAGCTACCTCCTGGTCCCAGACCGCATGCCCAGGTGGGTATCCCCGGCTGAGGTAGAGAATCATTCCGGCCCGGCCACTGAACAGACCCGGCTGGATATAGAACCGGGACAGTGCGGCGCGGCGAATTACTGCCGCAGCATTGACGAACTCGTCATCTACCCGGTGCGTGAGGTACTCGTCGATCACCATACCGATGCCCGCGCTGCCGCGGTCGAGGTACGGCATCGACCGCCAGCCCTCGTTGACATGCATCGAGCCGTCGGCACGGATCATGCAGCGGCGCAGATCCTGGCGCAGCGCGGTCGCGGACAGTTCGAGGAATCCGCGGTCGCCGGTGTGCTCGTAGAGCCGCAGGAACATCAGCGCCGACCCCGAAGAGCCTTGCATCAGCCCGGCGTAAGTGTGATCTCCGCCGCTGATCCTGCCGACGCTCTCGACGGTGCCCAACCGATCGGCGACTATATCGGCGGCACGCAGCGCGTGGTCGAAGAGGGTGGGTTCGCCGGCCATGCCGGCGAAGTGGGCAAGGTTCAGCGCGATGCCGGCCAGGCCGCCGGACAGATCTGAATCTAGTTGGTCGCTGTGCTCGGTGAGGCAGAACTCGATCAGGTCGAGGGCCGCTTGCCGGTATCCCAGCTCCGCCAGCACATACGCCACGCCGTGCAGCCCGTCGTAGAAACCCAACCGGGTTCCGCGGGGCGCCGCGGCAGCCCGCTCGAGTAGCCAATGCTCCCCGGCGGGGTAGGGCGTGGCCCGGGTGACCGCGAGCGCGTAGAGTACCCCGGCGGCGCCGTGGGCGATGTTCAGGCCACCGGTGCTGAACTGCGCGATGTCACCAGGAAACAGCCGATCGGTGCGCTTCGGAGTAGCACTAGCCAGGATTCCGGTGACGATCGAGTCCCGGGCGGCTGTCCAGCCGCTTATCCCGTCGGGTAGCGATGGCAGCGCTCGGGCGCGCCGTCGGAGTGCATCCCCGTCAGCCAAGCTGGTTCCGGTGATCGTCCGCACCGCTTCAGCCAGGAAATCAGGTGGCACCGGGAAATGTTCGGCGATGACCTCGGCGAAGTCTTCCGGCTTTCCGGCGTCGAGCCGGATCACGGTGGTCAAGGGAAGGAATAAGGCCAGGCGCAGGCAGGCTAAGGAGTACCGGTCAATGTCGAACCCGGTCCGATCCCCCGGGGCAGCGAATGCTGGGCTGCCCAGGGTCGGACGGCGTGCCTCATCGATTCTCGCTGCGACCTCGTAGTCAATCAGCGTGGCTCGACCGTCGTCCCGGACGATGACATTGAAAAGGTGCAGATCACCGTGGATGATCCCACGGCCGTGAATGGCCGTGATGATCTCTTCCACCTGGGCGCACATCCCTAACGCCCATTCGGTATAGGCGGCGAACTCGGCTGGTCCGGCGGCGGGGTCGTTCATCGGCCAGCGGTGCGCGAAAGCCTTGTTCAGCGGCCTTCCCTCGATGAACTCCAGCGCCAGGAAATGATGCTCGCCCAAGGCGAAGTGATCGTGGACAGCAGGAACCCCTTCGACTCCGGCCAGGCGTTCGAGCATTTCCCGTTCGCGCCGCAGCCGCTCGACCGCATCGGCCCCATCGGCGGCGAGGCCGGCGTACGGCCGGGCCTCCTTCAGGACCACCCGCGCTCCGGTGCGCTGGTCAGTCGCCTCGTAGAGTCCCCCACCGTTGGAGAAGTGCAGGACCTGCTCGATGCGGTACGGCAGCTCGGTGACGGTAGTGGCGTTGCGCGCTGCGAGTTGAGGAACAAGCAGGTCCGGCAAAGTCACCCACGGAGGCGTGCAGAACACCGCATCCCTGCGGTCCGGCACCAGCGCTCCGTTGGGGTCCTCGATGGCCGGGACCCGGTCACCCCGCGCCGACAGGCAGTGCCGCAGTGCGAAACCGCCATAGCGCACATAGAGCGGACCTTCGTTCCAACGCAGGTCGCTAAGGATGTAGGGGCCCGGTTCGCCGGCCAGTATTTCGCCCAGGTCGTGCAGGATTGTGCTGAGCTCGTCGATGTCAGTCGGATAGATCGTGACGAACTTGCCGCTAGACCCTCGAGGCGCATACTTCGCGTTCTGCAGGTGGACGGCGCTTCGTGCGGCCAGGAACTTGAACGTGATCCGACGCGGAACACAGTAGGCCCACACGGTCTCCAAAATGCGTTCCGCGTTATCGAGGCACGCCGACGCGTGGACTTTCCACCCCTGCTGGGGCACCGCAGCGCCCACCGGGTTCATGACCACCCAATTGTCGAGGAACCGCCGTTCCCACCCATCGGGGACCGGACGTTGCACCGCATCGAAAGGCTCCACCCGGTTGGCCCCGGACATCGAATCATAAAACAACGGATCCGCGATGCAGTACACCTCGTAACCGTTGTCCACTGAGTCCCCCTTGCCGACCGATCAACGCTATGCAGCAATAGTCGCGTCGACGCATGGGTGCGGCAAGTGCCGTTCGTCAGGCTTTCCATGTGAAGGAATCACGGGTGTCGGCGGTGATTCACACGCCACTCCTAGCCTGATCGTCAGGTCAGGCAACCGGGGCCGAGCAGGGCCTTGAGATCGCCCATCAGCGCGCTGCTCGGTGTCACCCGCAGGCTGTCGTCGAGCTTCAGCAGGTGCTTGCGGCCACCATTGATTAGGCTCAGCCGTACTTCCTGCGACCCGGGGTGGCGGGCCAGCACGTCCTTGAGTTGGGCCACCCGCTCGGGCGAGCAGCGTACGGCGAGCATGCTCACCGTCACCGGTTGCCCCGCCCCAGGCTGCCCGCCACCACTAGCCAAGCCACCGGGCTGAACGAGGTCGGGAACCACGAGGTCGTTGGCGATCAGCGAGATCCGATCGTCTCGTCTGGTTACCCGGGCCTTGACCAGCACGATGTGGTCCTCTGCGACGTTCACCCCGACGACTGAGTAGGTCTTGGGAAAGAAGAGGACCTCGATCCCGGCGGCGAGATCTTCTAACTGGGCGGCCGCCCACGGCTCGCCGTTGCGGTTGACCCGTCGCGTCACGCTGGCGAGAATCCCGCCAACGATCACCTGTGCACCGTCGCTGACCGTGCCATCGAGGATCGAGGCGATCGGGGTGTCCGCCTGGCGAGCCAGGGCATGCTCCACGCCCTGCAACGGGTGTCCAGATACGTAGAGACCGAGCATTTCCCGCTCTAGGGCGAGCTGGTGTTTGGTATCCCATTGCTCGGCGGGCACCGGGACGTCAAACAGGTTCAGCCCGGCGCCGGTGCCGGGCTGGCCACCGAATAGGTCAAACTGCCCGATCGCCTCAGCTCGCTTGGAGTCCATGACCACGTCGATTGCCTCGACGTGCACCAAATACAATCCCTTGCGAGGATGTCCAAGCGAGTCGAACGCTCCCGCCTTGACCAGCGACTCGACGACCTTTCGGTTGCAGGCCACCGCGTCGATCTTGCGGAGGAAATCCGAGAAGTCGGTGTAGGAGCCTTTCTCGGTGCGGGCCCGGGTGATTGCATCGACGACGTTGCCGCCCACGTTTCGAATGGCGCCGAGGCCGAATCGGATATCTTTGCCGACGGCAACGAAGTCGCGCTCGGAAGAGTTTACGTCCGGCGGCAACACCGTGATGCCCATCTTACGACACTCGGCGAGGTAGATTGCGGCTTTATCTTTATCGTCGCCCACGCTGGTCAGCAGCGCAGCCATGTATTCTGAACGATAGTTTGCTTTCAGGTAGGCAGTCCAGTAGGAGACCAGCCCGTATCCTGCGGTATGTGCGCGGTTGAAAGCATAGTCAGAGAATGGGAGTAAGATGTCCCACAGCGTCTTGATAGCGGCCGCCGAGTAACCGGTGTCACGCATCCCCCCGGAAAACGTCTCGTACTCTTTGTCGAGGATCTCTTTTTTCTTCTTGCCCATCGCCCGGCGCAGCAAGTCGGCTTTGCCGAGTGAATACCCGGCTACTCGCTGAGCGATCGCCATGACCTGCTCTTGGTAGACGATCAACCCGAAGGTCTCATCCAGGATGTCTGCCAACGGTTCGGCCAACTCCGGATGGATTGGCCGTACCTCCTGGCGGCCGTTTTTCCGGTCGGCGTAGTCGTTGTGCGCATTGGCGCCCATCGGCCCGGGTCGATACAAGGCCAGGACGGCGGAGATATCCTCAAAACTGGTCGGCACCATGCGACGGAGCAGGTCGCGCATCGGGCCCCCGTCGAGCTGGAACACCCCGAGGGTGTCCCCGCTGGCGAGTAACTCATAGGCCTTGGCATCGTCGAGCTCCAGATTCTCCAGGTCCAACGGCGGCTTGCCATTGAGCTTGATATTGCGCAGAGCGTCGTCGATGACCGTGAGGTTGCGCAGCCCCAGGAAGTCCATCTTGAGCAATCCGAGCGTTTCGCAGGCGCCCATATCGAACTGCGTGATGATCGCGCCGTCGGAATCCCTGCGCTGGATCGGGATGATATCGATCAAAGGCTCACTGGACATGATTACGCCGGCCGCGTGCACGCCCCACTGTCGCTTGAGCCCTTCCAACCCGCGGGCCGTGTCGATGATCTCCTTGACCTGAGGATCAGCGTCGTACAAGGCCCGGACCTCAGTGGCTTCGGCGTAACGCTTGTGCTGAGGATCGAAGATTCCGGCTAGCGGGATATCCTTGCCCATCACCGGCGCCGGCATAGCTTTGGTGATTCGGTCGGCCACCGCGTACCCGGGCTGGCCGTAGAGCACCCGCGCAGAGTCCTTGATCGCTGCCTTCGCTTTGATCGTCGAGTAGGTGATGATCTGTGCGATGCGGTCCTCGCCGTACTTCTCCGTGACGTAGCGGATCATGTCGCCACGCCGGCGCTCGTCGAAGTCCATGTCGATATCGGGCATCGAGATACGCTCGGGGTTGAGGAACCGCTCAAAGATGAGCTTGTGCCGAATGGGGTCAAGATCGGTGATGCCCATCGCGTAGGCCACCAGGCAGCCTGCCGCCGAGCCCCGGCCCGGTCCGACCCGGATTCCATTGGCCTTCGCGTGCCGCACCAGATCTGCGGTGACCAGGAAGTAGCCGGGAAAGCCCATCTGGCAGATCACGCCGACCTCGTAGTCGGCCTGACGGCGGTGGGTGTCGGGCAGACCGCCCGGGAAGCGCTGCAGCAGGCCCCGCTCGACTTCCTTAACGAGCCAGCTGGCCTCGCTCTCGCCCCCTGGCACCGGGAACCGGGGCATCAGGTCGCGGCCCTCGGTGAACTCCACGTGCACCCGTTCGGCGACGAGCAGGGTGTTGTCGCAGGCCTCTGGGAACTCGCCGTCCCACTGATCGCGCATCTGCGTCGGGGACTTGAGGTAGAAGTCCTGGGCATCGAACTTGAACCGGTTGGGATCTGACATGGTCTTGCCGGTCTGCACGCATAGCAGCACCTCGTGCGGCTTGGCGTCCTCGGGAAAGGTGTAGTGCAGATCATTGGTGGCAAGTCCGGGCAGCTCAAGGGTCTTCTTGAGCCGCACGAGATCGTCGCGAACCCGGCGCTCAATCTCGATGCCGTGGTCCATCAGCTCGCAGAAAAAGTTCTCCCGGCCGAAGATGTCCCGATAGTCAGCGGCGGCCTGGCAGGCGGCACCGAACTTGTCCTGCTGCAGCAACCGCTGCACCTCACCTGACGGGCAGCCGGTGGTGGCGATGATCCCCTTGCCGTAGGCCGCCAGCAGCTCCCGGTCCATCCGCGGCTTGTAGTAGTAGCCCTCCAGGCTGGCCAAGCTGGAAAGGCGGAACAGGTTGTGCATGCCCTCGGTGTTCTCCGCGAGCAGCGTCATGTGGGTGTACATCTCGCCCGGGTTGTCGACGTCGTTGCTGCCGCGAGCCAGCACAACCCGCTTGCGTTCATGCCGGGAGCCAGGCGAGAGGTAACCCTCCATGCCGATGATCGGCTTGACTCCGTGGGCGTTAGCCTTCTTCCAGAACTCGTAGGCGCCGAAGACATTGCCATGGTCGGTCATCGCCAAGGCCGGCATGCCCATCCGGACACACTCGGCGAACAGGTCGTCCAGCCGCGCCGCACCGTCGAGCATCGAGAACTCGGTGTGCGTGTGTAGGTGGACAAATGAGTCACTGGACGCCCGGGTCATCGCCGTGAGCAACGAGCCACGATACGGCGCGTGACGGCGAACGTGACCACCACCGCACGGTCACCGAAGCCACCCTTTGCTCGCCGCGGGGAGCCAAAGCTGCGTGTCTTACACTTCAGTATCACGAAGAGTGGTATCGAACATATGTTCGACATCAGTCAAGGTCTACGCGAGCAGACCGACCCCAACCCCTCACCACACACCGAACCCACCGTTCTGAGCACCGCTGTGCGATGTGCGCTTCATATCGTTCGGAAGCGGGTATCCACCGGGCGCCGCTTTGGACGGCGGCCCGCGCTGCACACGCGACAGTGAGCCAAGCGGCGCGGCCAAGTGGAGGGGGAGTGCGGGCGTGACCCAGCAGACCGGAATCGGCCAGGCGGTACACGCAGAGGCGCAGGAATACCAGCAGGGCGAGGAGCGACCGCTAGATGGCTACGTGCTCGTAATGACGGTCTTCGCCGCAGTGGTGGGCCTGGCCGGCCTGGCGGCCGCGTTGACCGGGCGCGGCCTGCCCCGCAGAATCGCGCCTTACGACCTGGCTCTGATCACCACAGGAACCCACAAACTGTCCCGCATGATCAGCAAAGATGCGGTCACTAGCCCGCTACGTGCGCCGTTCACCCGTTACCGTGCCACCGGAGGGCCCGCCGAGGTGATGGAGGAGCCGCGTGACGGTAGCCCGTTGCGGCATGCCGTCGGCGAGCTCCTCAGCTGCCCGTTCTGCCTCGACATGTGGGTAGGCACCGGCTTCACCATCGGGCTGATATTTGTGCCACGGTTCACCCGGATCGTCGCAACCACCTTCACCGCACTCACCGGCGCGGACTTTCTGCACCTGATCTACGCCCGGGCCCAGCAGGTCGCGCAGGGTTAACCGAGCGTGCCAGCTGAGCGCCACGATGACGTTCCCGCGTCTTATACACGCTGGCTACAGTCGTCGCCAGCAGCACGCCGGCGATCACAGCCAGCGAAAGCCCAATGCCCACCATCGGTACTGAGTCCAGTGGTTGGCCGTGGTTGAGGAGGGACAGCGAGTTTTCGTGCAGCGTGTCGAGCACCAGCTTGACGCCGATGAACCCGAGAATCACACCGAGCCCGATGGGCAGGTAGACGAGCCTGGTAAGCAGTCCTCCGATGAGGAAGTACAGCTGCCGCAGCCCCATCAGCGCAAAAGCGTTCGCGGTAAAGACGAGGAAGGCTTCCTGGGTGAGCCCGAAGATCGCTGGGATGGAGTCAAGAGCGAAAACCAGGTCGACGGAACCGATCGCAAACATCACAACGATCATCGGAGTAAACCACCGTTTGCCGTCGCGCTTGATCGTGAGCCGCGACCCGTTGTATTCATCGGTCACCGGGATCAGCTTCCGCAGCGCACGCAACACGATGTTCTCCCCGAACTCCACCTCCTGCTTGCGGTCGCGGATCTGGCGCCAACCCAGGTAGATCAGCAATGCAGCGAAGAGATAGAACACCCAGCTGAAATGTGCGATCACTGCCGCACCAGCCGCGATGAACAGTCCGCGCAAGGCCAATGCGAGCACGATGCCGATCAGCAGTACCCGGTGTTGCTGGATGGCGGGCACCCCGAAGGCGCTCATGATGATCACGAATATAAATAGGTTGTCCACCGACAGCGAGTACTCGGTAAGATATCCAGCGAAGTACTCGACGGCAAAAGTGCTGCCCGCGAACAACCAGATCCCCAGTCCGAACACTGCCGCACAGGCGAGGTAGAACACCACCCATCGGACCGCCTCCGCCATGCCTACCTCGTGCGGCTTACGGTCGACGATGATCAGGTCAAAGGCGAACAGAACACCGATAGCGCCCACCGTGGCGAGCCATACCCACGCGGGCACATCCATGAGCGAACCTCCGGGCAGACGGCATACGTCGGACACCCGGAGGTCTCTTCCACCGGCGAACCGGTCGACGGCACCGGGCGCCCGCAACACTGCGGGAAGACCGTGTTGACGATGCCGCCGCGAAGGAATACTCCCCTCCACGCTGCGACAAGTCTCCCTTATCGCGCGCACTGGCACCACCCCGGGTAGCGGGCCGTCGTAATGACGTTGGTCACCGATGGGGTGCTGAGAATCCGCTGAGACGGCTGCTGCTCTGGAACCGGTCTGTACCGTCGGTGCAGTGTCCCGAACGATCCGCCGGCGGCTGCTCGTCGTGCTGGTCATTACCACTGTGATCGCAGGCGCCGGGGTGATGCTGGCAATCAGAGCCGCGGCCTCCGGTGCGCCACCAGTCGCCACTGAGAACGTGACAATCGACGTACCCGAGGGACCGGGTAGCACCGGTCATGTGCACCTGGACGCCACGGTGTACCGGCCAACAGTCACTCCCGCGCCGGCGGTGCTGGTAGCCCACGGCTTCGGTGGCAGCAAGAACTCGGTCAGTTCCGAGGCAACCGCGTTGGTCCGCCGAGGCTTCGTCGTGCTCGCTTGGAGCGCCCGGGGATTCGGCGCGAGCACCGGACAGATCGGCCTCGACTCCCCCGATTACGAGGTGGCCGACGCCCGGGCGTTGGTGGACTGGTTAGCCAGGCGACCGGATGTGGTGCGTGACGGGCCCGGCGATCCGCGGGTCGGTGTCACCGGCGCGTCGTACGGCGGCGCGCTGGCCCTGCTGCTGGCGGGAACCGACCGGCGGGTGGATGCGCTCGCTCCGGAGATCACCTGGAATGACCTTTCGCAGGCGCTTTTCCCGAACGCCGCGAGCCCAACGCCCATCTCCGCAGTCACTCCGGCGGCCGGTGCATTTGTCCCGGACGGAGTATTCAAGCGGGATTGGGCGGCCTATTTCTTCGCCGGAGGAGCTGCCGGAACCGGCATGTGCGGGCGGTTTCGCCCCGAGGTGTGCGGCGCCTACGTCCAGGCCGCCACCACCGGCGGCCCTACTCCGGAGATCGTGCAGCTGCTACACCGCTCGTCACCCGCGGCGGTAGCCGGCAACATCACCGCGCCGACCCTGCTCATCCAGGGCGAGCGCGACACGCTGTTCGGGCTGGACCAGGCTGACGCCACCGCCCGTCAGCTCGCTTCGGCGGGTGCTCCATTGAAGGTGATCTGGTATGCGGGTGGGCACGACGGTGGGGGGCCCGGCCCAGCGCTGCAGGAGCAGGTCGGCGCCTGGTTCGACTACCACCTACGCCGCAGCGGAAAGGACCCAGGGACCGGATTCGATTACCAGGTGCCGAGCATTTTCGGCACCCGAAGTGGGGTCGCCCAGCGCACCGTGCACGCCCCGACCTATCCCGGCCTCGACGGTGTCCCAGTGCCGCGGCGGGAGCTGACGCTGCACGGTGAGCCGCAACAAGTGGTCCGTCCGCCCGGTGGCAGCCCGGCGGCGCTGAGCAGCCTGCCGGGTCTCAGCTCCGCGCTGCCCGCAGGCGCCACCAACCTCGACGGGGTGGCGATGGACCTGCCCGGGCAGACCGCGACGTTCAGCACCGATCCGCTGCCAAAGCCGCTGGAGATCGCTGGAGCGTCGCGGATCCGATTACGGGTCTCGGCCGCGTTTAACGGCATGACGCCACCACGAACTCAGGGCGCGGTGCTGTTCGTCAAGCTCTACGACGTCGGATCGGACGGGCGCCGCACGCTGCCTGGGGGCGCGGTGGCCTCGGTGCGGATCGGCCCGCTGGCAGCCGATGGGGCCCCGACCGAGGTCACCGTCTCACTGGCCGGGGTGGTGCGACCGGTTCAAGCCGGTCACCGGCTGGAGGTCGCAGTGGCCACGACCGACCGCGGCTACGCACTGCCCCAGCAGCCCGCCGGGTACACGGTGTCGCTGGCTCCAGACGGTCGCCTGGCTGTGCCGGTGGTGCCTGGCGAGCAGGCAGCGGCGCCGCTTCCAGTCGTCCAGCTCGCCGGGTTGGGAATCCTTACTGCGCTGGTTCTGGCGCTCGGAATAGTCGCCGCACTGCGCAGACGGCACGCCGAGGACGCCGATCCCGGGCTGGCCGGCGTGCCGTTGGTGGTGTCGGGTCTGACCAAGTGCTATCCGGGCGGCCTCACCGCCGTCGATGATCTATCTTTCCGCGTCGAGCACGGGCAGGTTCTGGGCCTGCTGGGACCCAATGGCGCCGGCAAGACGACCGTGCTGCGGATGCTGATGGGCCTGGTCATGCCGACCGGTGGGCAGCTGCGGGTGTTCGGGCAACGGGTGAGCGCCGGTTCCCCGGTGTTGTCCCGGGTCGGATCGTTCGTGGAGGGTCCAGGCTTCCTGCCGCATCTGACTGGAGCGGCCAACCTCCGGCTGTACTGGGCAGCGACCGGTCGGGCCGCCGCGGACGCCAGCATCGATGAGGCGTTGGAGATCGCTGGATTAGGCCACGCGGTACATCGGCGGGTGGCCACCTACAGCCAGGGAATGCGACAACGCTTGGCGATCGCCCAAGCGATGCTCGGAAAACCGGATTTGCTGGTGCTTGATGAACCAACCAACGGCCTGGACCCGCCGCAGATCTACGCCATGCGGGAGGTGTTGCGCGATTACGCCGCCCGCGGGGCGACGGTGCTGGTCTCCAGTCACCTGCTCGCCGAGGTGGAGCAGACCTGTAGCCACGTCGTAGTGATGAACCGGGGTCGGCTGGTGGCCGCCGGCAGCGTTGCTGAGATCGTCGCCGCGGCCGGGATCGGGGTTGAAGGGGTGGCTGCCCGACACCAGCTGGAGGACGCGTTCCTGCAGTTGGTGGGACAGGAAGCCATCGAATGACCACTCACGGAGCGGCGCCCGGTTACCGAGCCACGACGACGTTGCCGCTGCGGGTCGAGCTGGTGCGTCAGCTGCGGCGCAGGCGCACCGTGCTTACGTTGGGATTCCTCGCGCTGCTGCCGTTCCTGCTCTGGCTCGCGTTTCGGATCGGGCGCGACGGCCGCAATCGCGGGGGCGCCACGCTGGCCGATCTCGCCACCGCCAGCGGACTGAATTTCGTGGTGTTCACCCTGTTCTCCACGGTGAGCTTCTTGCTGGTCGTGGTGGTAGCGCTGTTCTTCGGCGACACGGTGGCCAGCGAGGCGTCCTGGTCGAGCCTGCGCTACCTGCTGACCGCCCCAGTGCCCCGGGGGCGCCTGCTCCGGCAGAAGGCGGTGGTAGCCGCACTACTGTCGGTGTTTGCCTTGGTGCTACTCCCGGCGGTGGCGATGGCGGTCGGGGTGATCGCCTATGGAGCGGGCGACCTGGTCTCCCCCACCGGACAGTCGCTGGCTTTCCTACCCGCCGGGAGCCGGCTGGCGCTGGTTCCCGCTTACCTGGTGCTGCAGCTGGCCTGGGTAGCTGGGCTGGCGCTGCTGCTCTCCGTGAGCACCGACGCGCCGCTCGGGGCCGTCGGCGGTGCCGTGATGGTGTCGATTCTGTCCCAGATCCTGGAAACCATCAACGCACTCGGCGACCTGCGAGACTACCTGCCCACCCGTTTCAACTCGGCGTGGGCTGATCTGCTGGCCTCCCCGATCGACTGGACGCACCTGGCCAGCGGAGCGTTCTCCGGTCTGGCCTATGCCACGGTGTTCGGGCTGGCGGCTTGGCGGCGATTCGCCACCAAGGACATCGTCAGCTGACGTCGGCAGTTCGCGCACTCGACACGCAGCGTACGCAAGCCAGTAGCTGCGACGTCATCTCGTGCTGGTGTGATCACAGTAGGTGACCGCACCGGTTGACGAGGGGACATGATGTTCACCCGGCGCACTTTCCTTGTTGGCGGCAGCGTCGGTGGCGCGGTAGCGCTGTTTGACCCACCCCGATCATCCGAGGGCCGGAACCGCCGGGCCTCGATCGTCATCGGTCATCGTGGCGCTGCCGGCTACCGGCCGGAACACACCTTGGCGTCCTACGATCTCGCCGCGCGACTGGGCGCGGATTTCATGGAGCCCGACCTGGTGGTGACCAGCGACGGTGTGCTTGTCTGCCGGCACGAGCCCGAGATCGGCGACACCACCGACGTCGCCAGCCATCCCGAGTTCGCCTTGCGAAAGACCACCAAGATACTCGACGGCGTCGCCATCACGGGCTGGTTCACCGAGGATTTCACCCTCGCCGAGCTCAAGACGCTGCGCGCGGTGGAGCGGTTGCCGCACTTGCGCCAGCACGACACCCTGTTCAACGGACGGTACGAGATTCCCACGTTCCAGGAGTTGCTGGACCTTCGGGCCCAACTGTCCGAGGAGCTGCGCCGGAGGTTGGGCGTCTACCCGGAGACCAAGCATCCCACGTTCTTTCGCGATGCCGGCCTGGCGTTGGAACCTCGGCTGTTGGAGTGCCTGCGGCGCAATCACCTCAATCAGCCGGACGCCCCGGTGTTCGTGCAGTCCTTCGAAGTGACCAACCTCAAGCAGTTGCGCGCAGCCGGCCTGCGGACGAAGGCGGTCCAGCTGCTGGCGGCCTCCGGCGCGCCGTTCGACACCATCGCAGCCGGCTGCGGACCGACCTACGCCGACTTGTCCACCCCAGCGGGCCTGCGGGGCGTCGCGCGCTACGCCCAGGGAATCGGGCCGGACAAGCTGCAGATCATCCCCCGTAGGGCCGACGGCACGCTGGGCTGCCCCACCACGTTGGTCGACGATGCCCATGAGGCGAGCCTGGTCGTGCATCCCTACACATTCCGTGCCGAGAACAACTTCTTGCCGGTGGACTACCAGACTTCAACGGCCCCCACGGAGTACGGGCGGGCAATCGACGAACAGATCACCTATCTTCGAGCTGGCCTCGACGGCCTGTTCACCGACCCAGCCGACATCAGCGTCGCCGCGCGCACCGAGTACCGCGCACCGGCCGTCCGGCGCCGTGCGGCCGGTCACGCGTCGTCGGCGCCGAACACGAGGATTGACGCGGTGAACCCGTGCAGGTAGTTCCGGCCCGCGACCGGGCCGATCTCCCCGGCCGCGAAGAACCCGGCAACACCCGTGGTATCGAGGCCGGCACGCACTGCCAGCACGTCGTGATCAGCGCTGGGGAACATGGTCCGGCCACGTCCGTTGCAGGAGAACAACAGTGCACCGCCCACCGGACCGGCCTCCGCGCGGAATCGGGTGAACAGTTCTTTAAGGTCCTCGTCGGCGGCGGAGGCGTCACGCACCTGGAAGCGGACGGTCCGACCCACGTCCACGACGTCTCCGATGGCGATCGCTCCCCGGCGCGGGTCGGCACCCACGACGCCGCGGATCAGGAAATCGCCTCGCTCGTGCTGCTCGGCGTACTCATCCATCGCGAGGCCGATCTGCAAGCCGCGCACAGCGGCTGGCCGATCCTCAGCTGGGAGTCCGCCGACGATCTGCTCGAGCTTGGCCAAGGCTGGCATGCCGGCCAGCTCCAGCAGCACGTTGCCCTCGGCCTTGGTGACGATCATCGGGGGTCCGAAGGGGCGACAGCCCTGGCTTACCACCATGCGGGCCGCAAGGGGGCCGCCAAGCACCACTCCTACCGCGCCGGCCGGCACGCTGTGCCCGTCGAGGAACAGCCGTGCAGATTCCCCACCGCGCGGACCGCTGGCGACACCACCGATCAATGGCAGACCATTGAGGTCGTCGTGGGAACGCTGCACGAAATCCGCGACGGGGAAGGTGAAGGGATCGGCGAGCAGCACCGCAACGGCGTCGTCGTCGCGCCGGTCTGGCATCCCGGTGACAGCCGCACCGTCAAGGGTGCGCACCAGCTCCAGGTGCAGCGGAGTGCACCTGACCCCCGGCAGACATGCCGCGAACGCACTCACCGCGGGTCCGCCTTCGACCCCCCGACCGGCGCCGATCACACCACCCGCGCTACTACCCAGGGTCGTGCGGGCCCCGGCCAACGCCATGGCGCGGGTCCCCGCCAACTCGACCATCGCCGGATCGTCACCGCAGACGAAGACGCACAACAAATCAGGGCGCTGCCCATGCAGCGGAGCCAGCGCCTGCGTGACGGCAGACTCCGCCGCCGCGGCTAGGTCGGGCCCGGCCGCCAAGCCGTCCCCGAAGCGAGACGTGAGCAGGTTCGGTGGGGAGGACACCCAGGTCACCTCCGAGCTTCACGGTACTGGAGTCCCCAGTGTGCTGCAGTTAAGCGCACCGGCGAGTGCACTTCCGCCGTTCGCCGTCCGTTTAGGTGCCGTTCTGTGAACGGTCATTTCGGGCACGTCTCATGTGGCACGGCCTTCGATCCCGTGGTCACCCATCGAGAGGGCGCGACGTGACCAGACGCAAGACCCGGCTCGCCGTCATCGCTGCAGCGGCGGCCGTTGCCGCCACCCTGGTTTCGGCTTTCCGGCCGCAGCGGGTGCAAAGGGTCACGACAGGCAGAGCACCGCCACCCCGATCGGGCACCTCGCCGTGATCTTC
>JBHEMR010000074.1:0-37471 GCA_046262495.1 Pseudonocardiaceae bacterium
GTGTCGGATCTGCCGCCGGCGCGCTTCGTCATGCGCGAGAGCCGCTGCCGCACTCTGCGGTCCGTCGCGCAATTCTGGAACAATCAAGCGGAACCATTGGTGTGTGGAGAGAAATGAGTAGACGCCTGCCTGGGAGGTCGCCATTATCGGCGGTATACCGGGCTCGGAGCACAGCGCTCCCCACCGACCCCGGTATAAATCAAACGACTCGAGAAACAGCCCTGAGTCCAGTTGGGCTCTGACGGCGGGCGACTCGATTGCCACCCTCGTGTAGTTCGGCTCAGTGTCGTCCATTCGCCGCAGCTGCTCATCATCGAGCCACAATACGCTGAGTTTAAGTCGTCGCGCGCCTTCGGTCAAAACTGGAATGAACGGGATGTATCCGGCTTTGCTGACGTGCGCGGAGTGTGCCACAGTCAGGTTCGATGTGATGACGTGAGTTATCGGAATGATGTTGTGGTGTAAGTGGTCGCGGTATTTGTAGGATAGTTGTCCGGGCGCGGCATTCGAGCCAACTGCCACGACCGCAGATCGCCTGGCCATCGGGGCCACCCGTGCCGCTGGCAGAACGGTTCCGAGGCGGTCAGCGTTCGTCAGCGACAGTGGCCCCCCGTCATGCTGGACGCTCCAGTCGGCGAGGGGAAGACCTGGAATGGGCCGGAGTACATAGAGCCACGACCCGAATAATAAACAGTTCGCCGTGACCAACTTTCCGGGATAGCTTAGTGGGTGTTCACTGGGACTCAGATCGAGCCCAATTTTTTGAATGTCGGGCATCAGTCAGCACCAACCTCATACACCAGCACATTGTGATTACCGGGTTGATGGTACCCAACCAGGGTCGTCGTGCGGAAATTAGATGTGATGGTCCGACGCGCGGTTTGTGACGGAGACATGCCTTGTACGACCAGTTCCTCTAACGCTTTGCGCCGTATACGTGACAGCTCGGCAATGGCGGTCTGGTACGTGGCTGCCAGCTCGCTGGCCTGCTGCGGCCGCCTGAGCGGGTTCTTTACATCGAGCTGCGTCTTGACGGTAGCGCCGAGACCGTCCGGGCCGCAGCACCATGCGTGCGCCAGGTCACCGACTGCTCCTGCGGTTTGTCCCCCAAGGTCGCCGCCGCCCTGAACACCGACGTCGGAGTGCTGCGGGTGCTGGCCCGCTAGCAGCACACCACCCGCCCCCGCTGTGCCGTCCCCCGAGCGGATACTCCCAGCTCTCTCATACTGCAACTCCGGCACATATTCGACACAGACCGCACGGAGACGGTTGGCTAGCACCGGGCGCGGCTGGACAGCAAAAGAGCGGCCCCTGACATAAACTCAGATCAGGGACCGCTCTTAGCTGATACCACCGGTGTAGCCCCGACGGGATTTGAACCCGCGCTACCGCCTTGAGAGGGCGGCGTCCTAGGCCGCTAGACGACGGGGCCGCGAGAACGCGATGATGGCATTCGCTGGGGTACCAGGACTCGAACCTAGACTAACTGAACCAGAATCAGTCGTGCTGCCGATTACACCATACCCCACCAGGTGTCCGCCTCCGGGCCCCCACGGACCCGAACCAGCACCGGGCACGGATGTTAGTCGACCACGAGCGCCGGTTTCCACCGGGCTGTCGTTTGGGCTACCAGCTGCCCGCCAGTATGCCGGGTGAGCAGCGCGGGGAGCTCGGCTAATCGTCCGATCACTGAGATTCCAGCGTCTTGGGGAAGCGCACCGCAACCAGAGCGATCCAGCCACACTCCATGCAGCCCAGCGTCGCGCGCGCCTTCGGCGTCGACGTCGAGTCGGTCGCCGACGTGGACGGTCTGGGCGGGACGAACTCCGAGAGCACGGCACGCCCTTTGGAAGATCGCTCGGTGCGGCTTGGCCACCCCGAGCTCGCCGGAGATCAGCACCGCATCGAAGGTGGACGCCAGCCCCAGCGCGCCGAGCTTGGCACGCTGATGGTCGCCCGCCGCGTTGGTGACGGCAGCCAACCGCAGACCGAGCGCCCGCAGCGCCCGCAGGCACGGTAGGGCGTCGTCGAAGAGCTGCCAGGCTCGCCGCGCCGCCGCCGCTCGACGCTCCTCGCGCCGGACTACCTCGCCGTCGCAGAGGTGCTCACCCCGGCAGGCAAAGAAGTCCTTCGTGCGATATCGGCGCATCGTGTCGAAGTCGACCTGCCCGGCCAGGTAGCGCGCGTAGTGCGCCTCGGTCAGCGCACACCATTCCGGCCAGGCGTCGTCAGTCCCGAGCAGCTCACGCAGCCCGGCGCGGATTGAAGCCTCGTAGTCGACCAGGGTCGCGTCCACGTCAAAGCAGACGGCGACGACCTCACGAGGAGCCGACGCGACAGGGATCAACAAGGGCGCGAGAGTCACCCGGTGCACGTTAGGTCCTCGCGAGGCCGCGCCGACTCTGCTGACCTGGTGAAAACACGTAACGATTCGTGTGGTCATTGCTGTCACTGTGGGCAACGCCCCACAGCAATCGGTAACCGACGAGACCGACGCCTTCGTCCGTGGTGGCTCGGCGAACTCAGGCGGTGCTGGCGACACCGTGGTGGCGTAGCGCCGCGTAAATCATCGCGTCCAGCAGCGCCAGCCAGGAGGCTTCTACCACGTTGCCGTGCACGCCCACCGTGGTCCAGGCTCCCGTCCCGTCGCTGGTGTCCACCAGCACCCGGGTCACTGCGTCAGTGCCGTGCGTGCCGGGCAGGATCCGGACCTTGTAGTCGGACAGCTCCACGTTCTCCAGCCACGGCAGATGCGAACCCAAGGCCTGCCGCAATGCGGCATCAAGTGCGTTGACCGGCCCGTTGCCCTCCGCTGTGGCGATCACCCGCTCGCTCGCCACGAGCACCTTCACTGTCGCCTGCGCGACCACCTCCCCGCCTGTGCCGTGATCTACGATCACCCGGTAGGACTCCAACTGACATGGCGGCACGGGCGGCACCTCGTCGACCTCCTGGCGCAGCAGCAGTTCGAACGAGGCGTCAGCAGCCTCGAAGGACCAGCCTTGCGACTCGAGCTCCTTGACCCGCGCAGTGACCTCGCCGATCTCCGCCGAGCGGCCGGCCAGGTCCAGCCCGAGCTCAGCTGCCTTGAGCTCGATACTGGCCCGGCCGGCCATCTCGGTTACCAGCACACGCTGCGAGTTGCCGACCACCGTGGGGTCTAGGTGGTTGTACAACTCCGGATCCACCTTGATCGCACTCGCGTGCAGCCCCGCCTTGTGAGCGAAGGCCGACCTCCCGACGTAGGCCTGGTGGGTGTCGGGCGCGAGGTTGGCGATCTCAGCCAGCGCATGCGCGGTGCGGGTCAGCTCGGCCATCCCGTGCTCCGGGAGGACCGGCATCCCCAACTTGGTGACAAGATTGCCGGCGACGGCGAACAGGTCGGCGTTGCCGGTCCGCTCGCCGTAGCCGTTGGCGGTGCACTGCACATGAGAGGCCCCGGCCTGCACCGCCGCGACCGAGTTGGCCACCGCGCAGGCGGTGTCATCCTGGCAGTGGATTCCCACCCGGAAACCCGTGCGGGCCACCACCTCGGCGACGGTCTCGGCGAGCTGCAGCGGCAGCTGCCCACCGTTGGTGTCGCAGAGCACCGCGACGTCGGCGCCCGCGGTGACGCCGGCCTCAAGCACCCGCAATGCGCAGTCAGCGTCGAAGGCGTAGCCGTCGAAGAAGTGCTCGGCATCGAGGAACACCCGCCGCCCCTCGCCGACCAGCAGCGCGACGGTGTCCGCGACCATCGCGCAGGCCTGCGCCACATCCACCCGTAGCGCCCGCTCCACATGCCGCCGATCGGACTTGGCGACCACTGTCACCACCGGAGCCCCCGATGCCAGCAGGGCCTGCACCTGCGGGTCCTGCGCGGCGCGCAGCCCAGCGCGGCGGGTGGAGCCGAAGGCCACCAACGCGGCGTGGGTCAGTTCCAGCTCACCGGTCGTGGCACGCGCGAAGAATTCGGTGTCCTTGGGCATCGCTCCGGGCCAGCCGCCCTCGATGAAGCCGACACCCAGCGCGTCCAGCAGCCGGGCGACGGCGAGCTTGTCGGCCACTGAGTAGGAGATCCCCTCCCGCTGGGCACCGTCGCGCAGAGTGGTGTCGTAGAGGTGGAAGTCGTCACCGAGCGGGGTGCCGGCTGGGCTGGTGCGGGACATCGTCGAGGCTCCAAGAGGTGTGCGGGCAACAAAAAAGACCCCTCGCGGGTGCGAAGGGTCTGCGCGTCGGGTGATGGTGCTGGTTACCCGACGCGCTCATCAATGATGATCCCAGAAATGATCATTGTAGTGTGGTGTGCCACGAGCGCAGTGTGACACACCGGCCGCAGGAACGGAACTCACCCACCGTGGAAATGAGCGGTAGGGCGACCGACGACCGCGACGAGTTGCACCGTTACCGGCAGAGACTGCGCTCTGCCGTCGTGATCAGTACCCGGGCGACCTCGTCGACAGACAAGCCCCTCCCGGTGTAGAGCTGGTCGAAGCTGTCGAAGCTAGCCAGGAGCCAGAGCAGGTCGGTGGCCTCGTCGACGGTGACGTCGGGCCGCAGGACGTCCTGCTCGGCCAGCCGGTGCGCAAGGTAGGTCATCCCGCCGACTCGGTTCTCCTTCATCCGGTGAACTGCTCCGCCCACAGCCTCCTCGTGCACGCCCGCTACCTCGTTGCGGCCGACGGTGCGCACAGCTCGGTCCGCGCCGCTGTGGGCATTCCCATGCACGGGTCCGACCACCTCGTAGAGGGCCTCACGGCGTTGTTCCGCGCTCCACTGTGGGACACCCTCGGCGACTGCCGCTACGGCATCACCCAACCCGAGGCCGCGGGGATCTTCCTTCCGGCGGGTCCAGGCGACCGATGGCTGTACGGCGTGGAGTGGGAACCTGGTAGCGAGCGTCCGGCGGACTTCACCGAGGACGCCATCACCCGCCGAATCCGGCTCGGCGCCGGGATCGCAGACCTCCAGCCCAGGATCGAGCGGATCGGCGCCGTCTCCTCCGGCGCGCAGCTGGCGCAACGCTTCCGCCAAGACAGCACGTTCCGCATCGGCGACGCCGCACACCGGCTCACGCCACGCGGCGGCACGAGAATGAACACCGCCATCCATGACGGGTACGACTGGGCTGGAAGCTCACCTGAGTGCTCCGCTGTTGGGTCGGACCCGAACTGCTGGACTCCTACGAGGCCGAGCGCCGACCGGTGGCCGCGCACAACACGGCACGCTCCGCGGACCCGATCGGCTCGTTCCGCAAGGCCGAGCAGGAGCTGCCGGTTGATCTCGGCGGTCGCCTCGCGCATGTCTGGCTGCCGTCCGCGATCGGCCAAGTGTCCACGCTCGACGTCCTGGTCCCGGGCTGACACCGGCCGGCGGCACGAACAAGGACTCGTTGGGCCAAGCGCGTGCCGGGCTGAGGCGGCACATATCTCCTCAGAGCAGGTATCCGCAAGTGCGCGCGTCGCCTCTGTTCACTAGCCGATCTGCCGCTGGTCTCGCTCGGCATGGACCGACGAGCAGGCAGTGATGTGGGCGGTTGGCACTGGCACTATCACACGACCATGGCTACAGGAGGAGGAGCCGGGATGCGTCACATCGGAAGAACCGCCGTCATCGCGGTATCTGCTGCAGCCCTGGGGCTGTTATCCGCGGCGGCGCAGGCGACGCCCGGGGCAAGAGTGACCGGCACAGTCCTCGCCCAGGGGAGCACCCCGGACCACGTCAAGGTCGGGACCGATGGTCCGACGGAATTCGTCATCCGCCAGATCACGATTCAGCCCGGCGGGAGCACTGGCTGGCACTACCATCCCGGCACTCTGCTCGCTATCGTGCGCAAGGGAACGCTTACCCGCACCGACGCCCACTGCCGTTCCGTCTCCTATTCGGCCGGGCAGTCCCTGGTCGAGCCCAGCGGATCCCGCGAGGTTCATATCGGTCGGAATCTCGGCGTGGAACCCGTCGAGCTTTACGTCACCTATGTCGACCCGGCCAGCAGCCCGCTGTCGATGGATGCACCCGATCCAGGCTGCAAGCTGTGAAAAGCAGAATGACTTTCCGTGCGCCCGCTCATGGGGTCGGCTGGGCGCACCGACTGCTGATTCAGCAGGGAAAAACTTTCATTTCTCAATAGCGGTTACCGACGCGGCGGCGCTGCTACTGCCGATAAGAAGGCTGAAGGTGACGACGATCACACCGCGAGCGAGGAGACCTCATGTCCACCACGTATGACCAGGCCGGCGTGCTCCGCCGGTTCGTGCGGACCACGGCGGCGACCGCGCCGATGTCTTGGATGTACGCCCGGATCGCGCACCGCTTGGACAAGGTTGTCCACCGAATCACCGCCGGTCGCACGACGTTCACCGCCATCGTCACTGGCGCTCCGGTGGTCATGCTGACGACGACCGGTGCGAAGAGCGGCCAGCTCCGCACCTGGCCGCTGCTCGGTCTGCGTGACGAGGACCGCGTCGCTGTGATCGCCGCCAACTACGGCCAGGCCTGGTATCACAACCTACGCACGAATCCCCACGCGATGATCGTCTTCGACGGCGCGGCCACCCCGGTGCTGGCCCACGAGGCCGAAGGCGCGGAGCGTGACCGGCTCTGGCGAGACGTTCTGCAGATCTTCCCGGGATACGCCGTCTACGAGCGCCGCGCGGCACCCCGCCGGATCCCAGTCCTCGTCCTCACCCCTTCCCGACGCCGAAACGAGGTGGCCTCATGACCTACGCGCTGCGGCTCAGCGACGACGAGCTGGCGCGGTACCGGATGATGGCGCAAGGAGCGCAAGCCCAGGAGGCCGACCTGTGGGAGCTGGCAGGTCTCACGCCCGGCGCGCGGGTCGCCGACGTGGGATGTGGGCCCGGGGCCATGGTGGCGACCCTGGCCGAGATCGTCGGGCCTGGCGGCCATGTGGTCGGCGTGGACGGCGACGAACAGGTGGTGGAAACGGCCTGCGCCCTGCTCGCAGCGGCCACTGTGACCAACGCCGAGGTGCAGGCCGGGCAGGCCGACGACACGGGGCTGGCTGAAGCATCGTTCGACACCGTCGTGCTGCGCCACGTCCTGGCCCACAACGGCCGCGCCGAACAACGCATCGTCGACCATCTCGCCCGGCTGGCCCGCCCCGGCGGACACGTCTATCTGGTGGACATCGACATGACCACAATGAGCATCTCCCCATCGACTCCGGACGCTGACGAGCTCCAAGCGCGCTACCTGCAGTGGCACGCCGGCCAGGGCAACGACCTGCGGAGCGGCCGCCGCCTCGCCGCTCTGGGACGCTCGGCGGGCTTGACCATCGAGGCCTTCCGCGGCTGGTTCGAGATCGCCGAGCGTCCGCCGGGAATGCGTGGACCCGCCTGGGCCTCCCGGGAGGCGATGGTGCATTCCGGGTTGGCCACCGAGGACGACGTCGGTCGCTGGGCGGCCACGTTCGACGAGATCGACTCCTGGACCGAGCGACCCCAGTTCATGCTGGGCGCCTTCGCTGCGGTCTGCCGGCGCCCGCTGGAGCCGGCGTGCACATCCTGATCACTCTGATCTCCGCCTGGGGACGCCGACCGATGGAGCCCGAATGCACATGACTGCCGCTTTCTTTGTCGAGCCGACGCCGCGCCGCATCCGAGTGCGGCTCGGGGACGAGCTCGTAGCCGACAGCACCTGCGCCCAGCTCCTGGTCCAGTACGGCCCAGGAGGGCTGCCGACTTACTACCTGCCTCACGAAGACGTATATCCGGATGCACTCGTCGACGAGACGATCGGTCCCGACGGGCAGCGGACATGGGCGTCCGCGCGGGTCACAAGCGGGCCGAGGTTGCGGCGTGGACCCACGAGAACCCGACGGGGCACCATGTCCACCCTCGCCGGCCACGTGACGTTCTCCTAGCGGCAGCTGGAATGGTACGAGGAGGACGAGAGAGTGGTCATACACGCCCGCGACCCGTACAAGCGCGTCGACCGCTGCGCAGCTCGCGGCGCGTGCAGGTGCTCGTCGCCGACGAGCTGGTGGTCGATAGCATCCGCCCGCTGCTGCTCTTCGAAACCAGCCTGCCCAACCGCTACTACCTACCCTTCGGTGACGTGCATACCGTGGGCTCCATGAGTGACATCGTCGATGACAAGCAACACATCCGCGGCACGCTCGACCTGTCGAACGCTGTGTGGCAGCGCGCGGAAGGCTCGGCGGAGCTGGAGGGACCGCATCTGGAGATCGCGTTCGTACAGGACGGCTACGTGGCGATGCGCAGCTCCGAGCACCCGGTAGACGACCAGACGCTGCTCTTCACTCCATCAGAGTGGGAGGCGTTCGTGCTCGGTGCCAAGGACGGCGAATTCGACGTGATGTGACACCGCAGCCTCACTCGCAGGGTGGGGATCTCGCTATAGGCCGGCGCGCTCGACCCGCTGGCTTGACGAGACGAGAGCGGCGAGCCGATCACCTATGGCGTGGGTACCGCCCGGGTGGGTGTGATCCCGAGTGGCGAGGTCGAAGGCGACCGCTGCTTCCACCCGGCGGGACGGCTCGTCCAACCCCAGGTGGGCGAGCATCAGACCGATCGACAGCACGGCAGCCGTCGGGTCCGCGATGCCCTGGCCGGCGATGTCCGGCGCCGAACCGTGTACCGGCTCGAACATGCTGGGGTTGCGGCGAGCCACGTCTAGGTTGCCGCTGGCGGCCAACCCGATGCCACCGGTGACCGCCGCCGCGAGATCGGTGAGGATATCGCCGAACAGGTTGTCGGTGACGATCACGTCGAACCGGCCGGGGTCGGTAACCAGGTGGATGGTGGCGGCGTCGACGTGCTGGTAGGCCACCGTCACCTCGGGATGCTGCAGCGACACCTCCTCCACGATTCTGGACCACAGCGATCCGGCGTGGCAGAGCACGTTGGTCTTGTGTACCAGCGTCAGATGTCTCCGCGGGCGCGCCGCGGCCCGCGTGAACGCATCGCGCACGACGCGCTCCACACCGAAGGCGGTGTTCAGGCTGACCTCGGTGGCGATCTCGTGCGGAGTGTCCTTGCGCAGCAACCCACCGTTGCCGACATAGGGTCCCTCAGTGCCCTCCCGGACCACGATCATGTCGATGCTTCCAGGGTCGGCGAGCGGGCTGCGCACCCCGGGATACAGCCGCGCCGGTCGCAGGTTCACGTGGTGGTCCAGTTCGAAACGCAACCGCAGCAGCAACCCGCGCTCCAGGATTCCGCTCGGCACGGAAGGATCCCCCACCGCGCCGAGCAGGATCGCGTCGTGCTGGCGCAGCTCGTTGAGTACCGACTCGGGAAGCAGTTCGCCGGAGGAGTGCCAGCGCGCGGCGCCGAGATCGTAGGGCGTGGTCTCGGCATCGGGGGCGACCTCGTTCAGTACCTTGAGCGCCTCACCGATCACCTCTGGACCAATCCCGTCGCCGGGGATCACCGCAAGCCGCATGAGCCACCTCCCGTGCCCGGGCCTCCACCATGGGACCCTCCGCAGCGGGCAGATTACCCGCAGCTACCTACCACACCGCACGGCAGGTAACCCGAATAGGGGACCCCAGAGGGGTAGTCCTGTTCCGCGGTCAGCCGAAGGTGACGGAGCGGACCGTGCGGGCGCCCACCGATGATCCGATCGCGGCCAGCACTTGACCGGAAACTGGCCGGTCCACCCGTAGCACCATGATCGCCTCGGTGCCCGCGGTCGTCTGGCTGATCTGGGCCGCCTCGATGTTGACACCCACCTCGCCCAGCAAACTGCCGACGGTGCCCATCACGCCGGGGCGGTCCGGGTATTCCATGAAGATGGCCTGGCCCTCGGCGCGCAAGTCGAAATGCCGGCCATCGATCTCGACCAGCTTCTGCACCTGCGCCGGACCGGACAGCGTTCCCGAGACCGAGTGCACCGCGCCATCGGCGAAGATGCCCCGCACGCTCACCACACTACGGTGGCTCGGACTCTCCGGGGCGGTGACCACGGCGACGGTCACCCCGCGCTCCTGGGCCAGCCGCGGCGCGTTGACGAAGGTGACCTGCTCGTCGACGACACCAGCGAAAACCCCGCGCAACGCGGCGAGCCGCAGCACGGAGACCTCCTCGGCGGCGAGCTCACCGCGCACATCGACGGTCACCGACGCGGGCGAGCCGCCGGCCAGTGCGGCCAGCACGGTGCCCAGTTTCTGGGTCAGCGGCAGCCACGGCCGTACCTCTTCGCCCACCACCCCACCACTGATCACGTTCACCGCGTCGGCAACGAACTCGCCGCGCAGCGCTCGCAGCACACTGCGCGCGACGTCGGTACCGGCCCGGTCCTGCGCCTCAGCGGTCGAGGCGCCCAGGTGCGGGGTAACGACCACCTGGGGCAGCTCGAACAACGGGCTCGCCGTGCACGGCTCGGTGGCGAAGACGTCGATTCCCGCGCCGCCGACCTGGCCACCGCGCACCGCATCGGCCAGCGCCTGCTCGTCGACCAGCCCACCGCGCGCGGCATTGACGATCAGCACACCTGGTTTGGACTTGGCGAGCTGGTCGGCGCCGATCAACCCGAGCGTCTCGGGGGTCTTGGGCAGGTGGATCGAGATCGCGTCGGCCCGCGACAGCAGCTCGTCGAGGTCAACCAGCTCGATACCCAGCTGGGCGGCCCGCGCCGGGGACACATACGGGTCGTAGGCGATCAGCTCGGTACCGAAGGCGGCCAGCCGCTGCGCGACCAGCTGGCCGATCTTGCCCAGGCCCACCACCCCGACGGTCTTGCCGGACAGCTCCACGCCGCTGAACGAGCTGCGCTTCCACTGCCCACTACGCAGGCTGGCGTCGGCTCCCGGGATGCGCCGGGCCACCGCCAGCAACAACGCGATGGCGTGTTCGGCGGCCGAGACGATGTTCGACGTGGGCGCGTTGACCACCATCACCCCGCGCTCGGTGGCCGCCGGTACGTCGACGTTGTCCAGACCAACGCCGGCCCTGGCGACGACTTTGAGCTGCGGGGCGTGCCCGAGCGCCTCGGCATCCACCCGGGTGGCCGAGCGCACCAGTAGCGCCTCGGCACCGGTCAGCGCGTCGAACAGGGCCTTGCGGTCGGTGCCGTCGACGTGGCGGACGTCGAACTCGTCTCCGAAGACGTCCAGCACTGACGGTGCGAGCTTCTCCGCGATCAAAACGATAGGTCGGGTCACGACCGCCAAGTCTAGGCGGTGCCGGTGAGCGGGCGGTCTATCCAGGACATCAGCCCGCGCAGCCGAGCGCCGACCTGCTCGACGGGGTGACGCTCGCCTTCAGCGCGCAGCTTGGTGAAGTTCGGCCGCCCGTTGTCGTCCTCGGTCACCCACTCCTGGGCGAAGCTGCCGTCCTGGATCTCGGTAAGGATCCGGCGCATCTCGTCCTTGACCTCCGGTGTGATGATCCGCGGTCCGCGGGTGAGATCCCCGTATTCGGCGGTGTCGGAGATCGAGTAGCGCATCCGGGAGATCCCACCCTCATACATCAGATCGACGATGAGCTTGACCTCATGCAAGCATTCGAAATAAGCCACCTCGGGCGCGTACCCGGCCTCGGTGAGCACCTCGAACCCGGCCTGGACCAGTGCGGTGACCCCACCGCAGAGCACTGCCTGCTCACCGAAGAGATCGGTCTCGGTCTCCTCGGTGAACGTGGTCTTGATCACTCCAGCCCGAGTACCACCGATTGCCTTGGCATACGACAGCGCCAGCGCCTGGGCCCCACCGGTGGGATCTTGCTCGACCGCGATAAGGCAGGGCACGCCCTTGCCGTCGACGAACTGCCGGCGCACCAGGTGCCCGGGACCCTTGGGTGCCACCATCGCCACGTCCACGTCGGACGGCGGCCGGATCAGGTCATAACGGATATTGAAGCCGTGGCCGAACAGCAGCGCGTCACCCGAGTGCAGGTTCGGCGCGATATCGGCAGCGTAGATGGCGCGCTGCTTGGTGTCCGGCGCGAGGATCATGATCACATCGGCTTCTGCCGACGCCTGCGCCGGCGTCACCACCGCCAAGCCCTCGTCGGTCGCCTTCGGACGCGACTTCGACTCCTCGGGCAAGCCGACCCGGACGTCGACCCCGGAATCGCGCAGGCTCAGCGCGTGCGCGTGTCCCTGGCTGCCGTACCCGATCACCGCAACCTTGCGCCCCGCGATGATCGCCAAGTCAGCATCCCCGTCATAAAAAACCTCAACACTCATCGATCGCTCCTGATCTGGCTCTGTCGCGTTCTGGATGCAAAACGCGCTTATCTGGGGCCGGATAGCAACGTTCTGCATCCAGAACGCGGCAACTGTGGGATTTAGCGGGCGGTGATCGAGCGGGGGCCGCGGGCCATGGCGACCATGCCGGACTGGGCCATTTCGCGGATGCCGAAGGGCTCGAGCATCCGCAACAGCGCCTCGATCTTGTCCGCGGTGCCGGTGGCCTCGATAGTCAGCGCCTCCGGGGAGACGTCGACGACTTTGGCCCGAAACAGCGTGACCGTCTCGAGCACCTGCGAGCGCACCGTGGTGTCAGCCCGGACCTTCACCAGCAACAGCTCCCGCTGCACCGCCATCGCCGGCTCGAGCTCAACGATCTTGATGACGTTGATCAGCTTGTTGAGTTGCTTGGTGACCTGCTCCAGGGGCAGCTCGTCGACGGCGACCACGATCGTCATTCGGGACATATCGGGATTTTCGGTGGGGCCGACCGCCAATGAGTGGATATTGAAGCCGCGACGGCTGAACAGTCCGGCCACCCGAGCCAGGACGCCCGGCTTGTTTTCCACCAGTACCGACATGGTGTGTTCGGTCATGACCCGTCCTCGTCGAACAGCGGGCGAATGTCTCGTGCCGACATGATGTGGCTGTTTCCGGTGCCAGCCGCCACCATTGGCCACACCTGCGCGTCCTTTCCCACTACGAAATCGATCACGACCGGTTGATCGTCGATCTCCATTGCCTGGGCGATGACCTTATCCACGTCCGCCTCGGCCTCGCAGCGCAGGCCCACGCAACCCAATGCCTCGCCAAGCTTCACGAAATCTGGAATACGGGAATGGGTCCCCAGATCAGTCTGCGAGTAGCGCTCGGAGTAGAACAGGGTCTGCCACTGCCGGACCATGCCGAGACTGCCGTTGTTGATCACCGCGACTTTAATCGGGATGTTTTCGATGGCGCAGGTCGCCAGCTCCTGATTGGTCATCTGGAAGCTGCCGTCGCCGTCGATGGCCCAGACCGCGACGTCCGGCCTGCCCAGCTTGGCGCCCATCGCCGCGGGCACCGCGAAACCCATCGTGCCCAGGCCGCCGGAGTTTATCCAGCTACCCGGCTTCTCGTATTTGATGAACTGCGCAGCCCACATCTGGTGCTGGCCCACTCCCGCGGTGTAAATCGCGTCTGGGCCGACGAGTGCGCCGATCCGTTCGATCACGAGCTGCGGCGAAAGCATCCCGTCGGTCGGTCGGTCATAACCCAACGGAAACGTCTGTTGCCAGTTGTGCAGCTGGCGCCACCACGGCGCCAGATCCGGCCGACCGGACTCGAACTCGGCCGCCACCGCGATGATCAGCTCACTGATCACCTCCGCGCAGTCCCCGACGATGGGCACGTCCGCCCGCCGATTCTTGGAGATCTCTGCGGGGTCGATGTCGGCATGCACGACAGCGGCGTCCGGCGCGAAGGAGGCCAGCTGCCCGGTGACCCGGTCATCAAACCGGGCACCCAGCGTGATCAGCAGGTCGGAGCGCTGCATCGCGGCGACCGCGGCAACCGTGCCGTGCATACCGGGCATTCCCACGTGCTGTGGATGGGAATCCGGGAAGGCGCCCCGGGCCATCAGCGTGGTCACCACGGGTGCTCCGGTGAGCTCGGCCAACTCTCGCAGCGCTGCGGTGGCCCGCGCTTTGATCACGCCGCCGCCGACGTAGAGCACCGGGCGGCGAGCGGCAGCGATCAGCCGAGCGGCCTCCCGGATCTGTTTGCCATGCGGCCGGGTGGTCGGCCGGTACCCGGGAAGCTGCAGCTCCGGTGGCCACACGAAGGAGGTCAGCTCCTGCAGCACGTCCTTGGGAATGTCGACCAGCACCGGGCCGGGGCGGCCGGTGGAGGCCAGGTGGAAGGCCTCCGCGATTGCCCTCGGGATCTCCGCGGGGTCCTTGACCAGCATGTTGTGCTTGGTGATCGGCATCGTGATGCCGGTGATGTCCGCCTCCTGGAAGGCGTCCGTACCGATCAGCGCCCTGGTCTGCTGACCGGTGATCGCGACCACCGGCACCGAGTCCATATGGGCGTCGGCCAGCGGCGTGACGAGGTTCGTCGCACCCGGACCCGATGTCGCCATGCACACCCCGACCCGCCCGGTAGCCTGCGCGTACCCGGTAGCGGCGTGCCCCGCTCCCTGCTCGTGGCGGACCAGCACGTGGCGGACCCTCGTGGAGTCCAGCAGCGGGTCGTACGCCGGCAGGATCGTGCCGCCAGGGATCCCGAACACTGCCTCGCACCCGAGGGCTTCGAGAGAACGCACCAGGGCCTGTGCCCCCGTGATCCGTACGGGTGCGCCTACTGGTGGGGCCGGTTTGGGCAGTTGCGTGGGGCTGTACATGTCTCTGGGCATGTCATTGGGCGTCACAGTCGTCATGGTCCTGCCTTAATTCATCGTTCGCTCGGCCTTGTCATCACGTCATCCAAAGCATCAAAAAACCCTCGCCGCCCGGGTCGGGCTGAAGCGAGGGTTGGCGCGTCGACGTCTGGATTCTTCAGACGACGCGCCTCTGACGTACAAGGACGGTAAAAGTCAGCACGTCGCCGACGGTAACGGGCTCGCCCGGGCACCGTCAACCTCACGAGAGGGCCTCCCGGATGCTGAGAGTTCGAGCGAGGCTGATGCACCCGCCCGAGCTCAGGACACAGCTCAGGTGGGCAGCAGGGAAACGCCGTTGGCATGTTGGGCTAGTCGAGCAAGGTCAATCGGATTGACCGTGATCACCAGTGCTTCGAGCAACTCCGCGGTGGCCACCACAATGGCATCAACGGCGGAACCCGCACGCGCCCGGCAACGAAACTGCGCCGCACGACAGGCCAGCGGTTCATCCAGCGCCTGAACCAGGGACAGTCCGACCGTGCGGTTCGCCAGCGCATCCCGCACCCGGTTGCCGGTCAGCGAATCGACGAGCACGGCTGTGGACACGATCGGTGGCCACAGACCGCGCTGGCGCAGCGCGGCGATCCGCGCGGCCGTCTGTCGGTCCCGACGGCCCAGCGCGGTGATGGCGCCTGAGTCGAGGACCAAGTTCACCTGTGTCGTCTCACCTTCAGCTGAGCCGTCTTCATTTAAGCCATTTTCAGCTGGGCCGTCGCGCAGGAGGAACGGTGGCGGCATCGATCCAAGCATCCGCCGCCGCCAGCTCATCAGCCGTGGGCGGCCCACCGAGTTCCACGGCGAGCTCAGCCAGATACCGGTCCGCTGCAGCGGCCAACTCCCGCCGGCGAAGCTCAACTCGCACGGCCTGCTGGCTAAGCTCCGAGATCGGCAGCTCCAGCTCCTTGACGGCCTGGTGGAGATCGTCTGGCAGATAAATCTGAATCCGGGGCATGCGCCTAGTGTACGCCTATGATTGCCTGAGAGTATGGCGTTCGTGACCGAGCCCGCGACGGTGACCTTCCGGCTGCCACTGACCGCCCTGATCGGGGTATTCGGATTGATCGTGTGCATGACTCCGGTCGCCTTCGGCGTACCGGGCTTGCAAGTGTTGTACCTCGGGCCACTGGTGCTTGCGGTCTGGTTGGTACGCACCCGGACAGTGGTCGGCCCAGAAACCATGGTGGCGCACCGAGTATGGGGCTCACGGCGAATCGCCTGGTCTGACCTTGCGGGCCTGCGGATAGATAATCGGTCCCGGGTCGCAGCCGTGTTGCGCGCCGGGGATGAGGTGGCACTGCCGACGGTGCGGGCGCGCGACCTTCCCGTACTGATGGTGCTGAGCCACGGGCGGTTGCCTGAGTCGCTCGCCGAAGTCGGCGAGCGACCAACGTCTGAGCAGTAGCAAACCCTTTGGTGGCTACTCACCAGCGGCACACAGATCTGCACCTACCCTTGCCGACCGTGCGACTCCCTGTGCCCAGCCCAGCCGGGCTGGTGAACGACCGTCGCTCGCGCGGAGGCCGCCGCCCGATCTCGGTCCTACTCGCGGGGGTGGCGCTGTTGGCCGGGTGCTCGTTGACGCCGAACTTTCCGGACCAGGCTTCCGGACCGTTCCATCCCAAACTGGAGATCGGAACAGAAGCTGGACCGAGGCTCGAGATCCCGCAGACCCCCGGCCCATCGGGCCCGAGCCCAGACAGCCGGCCACCGCCGGGTCCGCCACAAGGCTGCACGGATCCAGACCCGCAGGTCATCGCGACGTGCTTGGAACCGATCTCCGCGCTGGTCATACTGCCTGGCTCCGCGCCGGTGGGTCTGGCCGCTGAACGCACCACGGGCCGGATCTTGCAGGTTCAGCGCCAACGACCGAACCAGGAGGTGGCCGCGCTGGCGGTCGATCCGGCGGGGGATGGCGGCCTCACCGGGCTCGCGCTATCCCCCAGCTATTCCGAGGATGAGCTGATCTATGCCTATATCACCACTCCCATCGACAACCGAGTGGTGCGGATCGCACCCGGCGACATCCCCAAACCGGTGCTGGCGGGCATCCCCCGGGGGCAGACCGGAAACGCCGGCGCGCTCGCGGTCGACTCGCATGGAATGCTCCTAGTCGCCACCGGCAACGCCGGCAATCCTGCTGCCGCCGAGGATCCGCAGTCGCTCGCCGGCAAGGTGTTGCGCATCGACACTTTCGGCCACCCGGCACCGGGTAATCCTGGCGGTTCCAAAGTGCTGGTGGGTGGGTTACACGCACCAGGCGGGTTGTGCGTCGACCCACTGACAAACGAGCTGTGGATCACCGACCACGAGCCCGATCACGATCTGTTGGATCGGGTACTACCAGGCCGCCCGCTGGGTCGGGCCGCCTGGACGTGGCCCGGAGGCATCGGGGCCGCGGGGTGCGCAGTTATGCGGGGCCGCATCCAAGTCGCGTTCGCCAGCGGGGCGCCGCTGTTCGTGCTCGGAATCGGGCCGGCCGGCACGTTCGTCGGGCCATCCCTGCAGATCCCGCTGGAGCGCTACGGCCGGATTTCCGCGGCCGCCTTGAGCCCGGACGGGCGGAAGATCTGGCTGGGCACGGTCAACAAGACAGGTGGCAAACCGATCTCCAGCGACGAGCGAGTCTTCGTCCTCCCCGACCTGGTCGGCCCCGGCGGTGGGCAGGACTAAGTAACCCGTGAGTGGCGATGCGAGTTGTGGCTCGTATTGCCACTCACGGGGCGCACTGCGCCAGCACCAGCTCGCGGACGCGTTGGGCGTTGGCCTGGCCACCGGTGGCCTTCATCACCGCGCCAACGATCGCGCCCGCCGCGGCCAGCTTGCCGCCGCGGATCTTGTTGGCGATGTCGGGCGCAGCGGCTAACGCCTGCTCGACGGCACTGGTCAACGCGGCGTCGTCGGACACTACGGCCAGGCCATGCGCAGCGACGACCTCGTCGGGCTCGCCCTCCTTCGCCAGCACCCCGTCGACGACTTGACGGGCCAGGTTATTGGTCAGCGCACCCTCGGCGACCAGAGCGATGACCCGGGCCACCTGCCCAGGGGTAATGGGTAGATCGGCGAGCTCCACACCGCGGGAGTTGGCCTGCTGGGACAGATAGGACACCCACCACGACCGAGCCTCGGCGGCCGGCCCCCCCGCGTCGACGGTGGCCGCGATGAGATCCAGCGCGCCGGCGTTGACCAGGTCACGTAGCTCGAGGTCGGACAGCCCCCACTCCGTCTTAGCCCGAGCCCGACGCTGCCAGGGCAGCTCGGGAAGGGTGGCCCGCAGCCGCTGCACCCAATCGTCGCTGGGGGCGATCGGCACCAGATCGGGCTCCGGGAAATACCGGTAGTCCTCCGAGGTCTCCTTGCGCCGCCCGGGCGACGTGGTACCGGTGGCCTCGTGGAAGTGCCGGGTCTCCTGCACGATCTCACCACCCGAGGCGAGCACCGCGGCTTGCCGGCACATCTCGTAGCGCACCGCGCGCTCCACTGACCGTAGCGAGTTGACGTTCTTGGTCTCGGTTCGGGTGCCGAAGGTCGACGAGCCACGCGGCATCAGCGAGACGTTGGCGTCACAGCGCATCGAACCTTGGTCCATCCGCACGTCGGACACGCCCAGCGCCCGAAGCAGGTCGCGCAGCGCGGTGACGTAGGCCCGAGCGATTTCCGGCGCTCGAGCTCCGGCGCCCGCGATCGGCTTGGTGACGACCTCGATCAGGGGGACGCCGGCTCGGTTGTAGTCCAACAGCGAGTGGCTCGCGCCCTGAATCCGGCCGGTCGCACCGCCAACGTGCAGGGACTTGCCGGTGTCCTCTTCCATATGGGCACGCTCGATGGCGACGGTGAACGTCGAGCCGTCGGCCAGTTGTACTTCTAGAGAGCCGTTCACCGCGATCGGCTCGTCGTACTGGGAGGTCTGAAAATTCTTCGGCATGTCCGGGTAGAAGTAGTTCTTCCGGGCGAAGCGGCACCACGGAGCGATCGCGCAATTCAACGCCAACCCGATCCGCATGGCCGATTCCACCGCGACGCCGTTGAGCACCGGTAGCGCTCCTGGCAGCCCCAAACAGGTCGGGCAGACCTGGGTGTTGGGCGGCGTCCCAAACACGTTGGCGCAGCCGCAGAACATCTTCGTCGCGGTGGACAGCTCGACGTGCACCTCGAGCCCGAGCACCGGGTCGAAACGTGCCAGCACCTCGTCGTAGTCCATCAGCGCAGCGGTCATCGGGCTGCGACCTCCAGATCGGGCACTCGCTGAGCCAGCGGACCGCCATCGGCGCCATCGCGGGCCGCCTCGTAGGCCGCGGCCACCCGGTAGGCCCGGTCGTCGGCCAGCGCGGGCGCCATCACCTGCAGACCCACCGGTAAACCGTCGTCATCGGACAGGCCGGCCGGGACCGACAACGCGGCATTGCCCGCCAGATTCGCCGGGATCGTGCACAGGTCCGACAGGTACATCGCCAGTGGGTCATCCACCCGCTCACCGATGGGAAACGCGGTAGTCGGGGTGGTCGGCGAAACCAGCACGTCCACCTGGTCGAACGCCGCGGCGAAGTCCCGAATGATCAGGGTCCGGACCTTCTGCGCCTGACCGTAGTAAGCGTCGTAGTAACCCGCGGACAGCGCGTAGGTGCCGAGCATGATGCGCCGCTTGACTTCCGGTCCGAAACCGGCCTCACGGGTCAGCGACATGACCTCCTCGGCGCTGCGGCTGCCGTCGTCACCGACCCGCACCCCGTAGCGCATGCCGTCGAAGCGGGCCAGGTTCGAGGAGCACTCGCTGGGCGCGATGAGGTAATAGGCGGGTAGCGCATGGTCGAACGACGGGCAGGACACCTCGACGGCCTGAGCGCCCAGCTCACGCAGCCGGCTCACGGCTACCTCAAAGGCGTGTAGTACCCCGGGCTGGTAGCCGTCTCCGCGGAACTGGCTGACCACTCCAACCCGGATTCCAGTCAGGTCACCGGTGGCACCCGCGCGGGCCGCCCGCACCACCGACGGCACCGGTGCGTCGATCGAGGTGGAGTCCAGCGGGTCGTATCCGCCGATCACCTCGTGCAGCAGCGCGGCGTCGAGCACCGTGCGGGCCACCGGGCCGCCCTGGTCCAAACTGGACGAGAAGGCCACCAGGCCGTAGCGCGACACGCCGCCGTAGGTTGGCTTGACTCCGACCGTTCCGGTCACTGCACTGGGCTGGCGGATCGAGCCGCCGGTGTCGGTGCCGATCGCCAACGGCACCTCGAAGGCGGCCACCGCCGCTGCCGAACCACCACCGGACCCGCCCGGGACGCGGTCGAGATCCCAGGGGTTGCGGGTGGGCCCATAGGCGGAGTTCTCCGTGGAGGAACCCATCGCGAACTCGTCCATGTTGGTCTTACCCACGATCACCACGCCTGCCGCGCGGAGCTTGCGGGTGACCGTGGCGTCGTATGGCGGGCACCAGCCCTGAAGCATCCGCGAGCCGCAGGTGGTCGGCATGTCGACGGTGGTGAACACATCCTTGATCGCCAGTGGCACGCCCGCCAGGGGTGACGCCGGCGGGTCCCCGCGCCGCAGCGCGTCGTCCACCTCAGCCGCGGCCGCGAGCGCGGCCTGCGCGTCAAGGTGCAGAAACGCGTGCAGGGCGGGGTCCACGGCAGCGATCCGGTCCAGGTGCGCTCTGGTCACCTCAACCGCGGTGATTTCCTGGGCGTGGATCCGGGCAGCGAGCTCTGCGGCAGACCACCGAGTCAACCGCGTCATGATTCGTCCAGGATGCGGGGGACCCGGAACCGGCCGTCCTCCGTCGCATAGGCGCCCGAGAGCACCTGCTGCTGCGTCAACCCCGGACACGTGACGTCCGCGCGGAACACATCCGTCAACCCGACGGCGTGCGAGGTGGGTGCGATGTCCGCGGCCGCCACCTCACCGACCCGGGCAACCGACGTCAGGATCACCTCGAGCTGGCTGGCGAACAGGTCCAGCTCCTCCTCGGTGACGGCCAGGCGAGCGAGCCGAGCGAGGTGCGCGACCTCGTCACGGGAGATGGTGGGCACAGGAACTCCTGAAGTGGTGCTGGATCGCTGACTGACCCGACGAGTCTAGCCTCGAGCTTTGCGGGACCGAGTGACCTGGCTGCGGGCTGGGGGGCGTAACTTCCGGCTCGCTCTGCCGCAATCGGCGACCGGCGAGCACACGGGCTGTCGCGGTTCCGTGACTTGATGGGACGTGATGGAGGAACGCCGGATGATAGAGGCCCGAATGAACAGGCGCGGCGGCGGATGTCCTTTCTGATCCGGGTCCAGCTGCCGGACCGACCTGGGGCGCTCGGCGCGGTGGCCACCGCACTGGGCGAGGTCGGCGTTGACATCCTCAGCCTCGACGTCGTCGAGCGCCGATCCGGTATCGCCATCGATGACTTGGTCGTGGAGCTTCCCTCCGGCCGGTTACCCGACGTGTTGATCACAGCGGCGGAGTCGGTGGAGGGTGTCGAGGTTGACGCCGTCCGCCCGTGGGCGGGTGTCCTGGACACCCACCGCGAGCTGGAGTTGGTGGAACAGGTCGCCGCCGACCCCTCGCACGGCTTGCAGATCTTCACCGACGGAGTACCTAAGATCGTTCGAGCGGGTTGGGCCATGGTGCTCAGTGTCAAAAACGGACAGTCGCACCGGGTCGCTGCCTCCTTCGCCGCGCCGGAGACCGTCGCCGGAGAGCTGCCCTGGTGGCCGCTGCGCCGCGCGACGATCCTGGATCCGGAAGACCCCTGGGTGCCGCGGCCCTGGCGGGAACTGGGCACCGAATTGGCCGCGACCCCACTGGGCAGGGCCGACCAAGCTCTGCTGATCGGTCGTCCGGGCGGACCCATGTTCCGCGCTGCCGAGGTTGCCCGCCTGGAGCACTTGGCTGGAATCGTCGCAGTGGTACTGCGTAATTAAACTTCGGCAAATTGAACTTCGGCAAATTGAAACAGCTACCGGACGGCCCATTCGTTGGCGTTCCAGGTGACACCATCGGACGCGTGGCGGTAGACGCTGTCGATGTTGTTGGTGTATGCCCACATGATGGGAATCTGGAATAATGGAAGCGACACCAGATCATCGGCGAGGAGTCGATCGGCTTTCACCAAAGCGTCCGTCTGGGTAGGCTCGGCATATTCTGTCTCCGCGATATCCAGCGCAGCGTCGACCTCAGGATTGCTGTAGTGCTGATAGTTGAATATACCATTAGTCGCATAGTGCTCGGCCAGGGACCACACTCGGGACGCACGCGAGTTCGCCGTCAGGGCGACATCGAACCGGTTGTGTGCCACAGCGTCTCCCACACGGCCCGGAGCGGCGCCGTCAGCGATCTCCATGCCAGCCTGCCGACATTGCGTCCGGATCAATTCCACTGCTCTTAAGTGGATCGGGGAGCCGTCGTGGCTGATGGCGAAGGAAAGCCGCTGGCCAGCCTTGGAGTAGACGCCATCGGGACCTAGTATCCAGCCCGCCCGCTCCAGCGTTACCTGCGCTTTCTGAGCGTCGGCAACCATCTTGTCAGAGTAGAGGTCCTCGTATTTCACATCGTCTGTGAGAAACGCGAGGCTTCCTAGCGGCTGAGTCTCCGGACGTATACCACGAGCCAGTTCGTCGACCAGTTTATTGCGATCGATACACTGCGCGAAAGCGATGCGGACGACCGGGTCCCGAAACAGCGGGCTGAGCAAATTAAGGTCCAGATGCTCGACGGTAGGACCACCCCGCGCCTGAAATATCACCCCCCGACCCGACAGCGCCCGCAGCCGATCAGCCAGCAGCGGGTCGGCCGGCGGTTGCACGACGGTGAGCTGGCGGTTCGCCAGGCCCTGCACCGCAACCGCGCCGTCCGCAACGGAGCTGAGCACGATCATCGCCGGACCTGCCGGCCGGCCCGCCCAGGTCGGGTTGCGGATCAGTACGGTCTGCGTACTCGTCGTCGAGCCGTCGAACTGATAAGGACCCGATGCCGGCATCGTCTTTGCATTGAAACCAGCCCATCTGCTGTTCCAGAAGTCACCGGCCTGCTTCAAGACGGCTGGTGGCGACGTGGGGCTCAGCGCGGTGATATCAGCGATCCCGGTCTCTCGCTCAAGGATGTGGGCCGGAAGGATGGCGTGGTGAAGGTAGTTCCGGCGCCAGTCAGCGTATGGTGATCGGTAGGTCTCGACGAACGTGTTCTTGTCCCGGCACTCGGCGCTAACACGATCTAATCCGCGCGTGGACGCCGGCGTGAAGTAAGGCGTCGTGCCGCTGCCTGCCAGCCAAGCCAGATAAAAGTCTCGACAGTCCCACGGCTGCCCATCGGACCATCTGACGTTCGGCTTGATCTTGTATGTGACAACCTGAGGATCTTTCGCCGTCAACTCGGCTGACGCCAACACGTCGGAGTTGACCAGGAACCTACCGTTTCCGTCGATGACGAATGGGTCTACCAGGACCTGGTTGAGCACGACGTCGTTGTCCGGGTTGTGGTCCGCTTGCACCGTCGTGTTGTTGTACGCAACAAATGGCCCTCCGTGCGCGACGAATACCGCCGGCCCGGGCGGCACCTTCGGCGCGCGATAGGATCCATCGCCATTGTCCCCACGCGCCCGGGCGTTCGCCGGCCCACTGACGCCGTCGGGACGGTCGGTTCCGCTGGCCGCTACGCAACCGGTGACCGCAAGCACAAGGCAGACGATCCCCGCTGGCAGGCTTATCAACAGCCGCGAATTTGCCGTCACTGGAGACCTCCTGGTGTCACCGGCGGAGCTCCCAATGGGCGGCGCCGTCGAGCGGTCCTTCCAGCGGCGTACCCGGGGCGACGTTGCGTAGCTGACTGGTGGTAATGAGCAGAGAGGCCGGTTGGTAGAGCGGGATCGCCACGGCCAGGTCCCACAGCGCCGCCTCGACGGTAGGGGGTACCGGGCCCGCCGGATCGTCCTGGGTCAGCGCTCGCTCGATCACCGGCTGCAGGGTCAGGTCGCACAGGTTCGCCGGATTAGGCGGCGCCGGCGCCAGCTTCGCTGGTACCACTAGCGGACACCCGTACCAGGACGCCAGCTCGCTGGCGGGGTGGCCGGCTGCGGGCTGGGGAGCCACCACGATGTCCACTCCCAGCGGGATTGCGTTGGTGCCAGCCGTCGCGTTGGAGCGCGCTGAGCTGGCTCCCGCTGGAGCGGTCACCTCGGCAGCCCCGCCACGAGCAGGACCCGCGCTCGGGCTGAGCAAGGAGCCGAACAGCTCATCAGGGTCGACCTCACGCAGCTCGGCATCGATCCCGGCGGTCCGAAGCTGATCGGCCACCCGCGCTGCGATCGTCCCGTATGGCTCACGGTTCGCCGGCGCCGCTACCACCAACCGCAGTGGCTGCCCGGCACGTTCCCAAGCCGCCTGACCGCGGGTGTACCCGGCGTCGGTGAGCAACCGGCGCGTTGTGGCCGAATCCGGCCGCACCGGGATGCCGGTACCCAGCGCGGTGGCGCGGTAAGCGGACGTAGACGGGGCAAGCACCTCGGAATCGGCCCGCAGCGCCGCTGAGGGGCCACTAGCCACTCCCGTTGCGATCAGCGCGGAACGGTCCAGCGCCGCAGCCACCGCGGTGCGCACCCGCTGATCGCTCAACACCGCGCTAGCTGGGCGTAACAGCACCGACACCAGCGCCGGTTGCGGTACGACAGCCGCGGTCAGCCCTGCATTGGCGGTGCGCAGCAACAGCTCGGTAATTGCATCGGGACGGCTGAACAACGCAGCCTGCGCGCCACCGGTGTGTAGGGCGTCCACCAATGCCGCTTGGCTGCCCTGACGAAACCGGATCCGGTCGACCTGAGCCGGGGCGGCCCAGTACCGGTCGTTGCGTTCCAGCACCATCTCGCCACGGGATCGGTCTACCGCGGTCATAATGAATGGACCGCCCGAAACTGGCACCCCGACGTCGAGCGCCTTGCTCCAACCACCGGGCGCGTCCTTGAGTAGATGCGCGGGTAGCAAATTCTGGAACAGGGTGCGCCAGCCGGCGTATGGCCGGTTAAAGACCACTTCGACGGTCTCGCCGCCGTCCCGGGAGACCACCTGATCGATCAGCTGGTAGCCGGCCGAGTCCACCACGCCGGGTTGGCTGCGCATCTGCTCAGCGAGATAGCTGAAGTCCTCGGCGGCGATGGGGGTGATGTCAGACCATTGCGCATTGCGCCGGATCCGGTAGGTGACGGTGAACGGTTCGGTACGCGTGACCTCGGCGGAGTCGAGCAGCGTGTGATCGAGCACCCATTGCCCGGCCGGCGTTTGGTGAAACGCCGACGGCAGCAGCAGGCTGGCGACCGCCTCGGAGATCGGCGTCAGGTCAGCCAGCGTGTGCGGATTGAAGCCGCCGATCAGCCGGTCTAGCCCGAACACCACCTCGCGCACCGCAGGCGGTGCCGCAGATGAGGTCGTGGCGGGCTGGCGGGGTGGGACCAGTGCGGCTGAGTGCGGGGTACACGCACCGAGGACAGTTGCGGCGATGAGCGCCGTCACCACCCTGCATGCACCGCCGGACGTACTCACGAGGCGACATGCTGCCGCAAAGCGATCTCCCGAGGTGTCTCCGGGGTCTTCGTTGCCAGACCGCCTCGACCAAGCGTAGTCCGGCCGACGTGCCCGAGTCCGATCTTATGGGGCCGACGTCGATGAACTCCGCGCCACCCGATCCCGGGCTCGCTGCCGGCCCCGCTGGGTAGCGTCCAAGATCACCTTTCGCACCCGCACCACGTCCGGAGCCACCTCGACGCACTCGTCGGAGGCACAGAACTCCAGCGCCTCCTCCAATCCGAGCGTCCGCGGTCGAGCCAGCCGCTCGAGTTCCTCGCCGCTGGAGGAACGCACGTTGGTGAGCTTGCGCTCCCGGCAAATGTTGAGATCCAGGTCCTCGGCGCGGGGGTTCTCGCCGACCACCATGCCGGCGTAGACCGCGGCACCGGGCTCGACGAAGAAGGCGCCCCGGTCACCCAGCTGCGTCAACGCGTACCCGGTGACCACGCCGGAGCGGTCAGCAACCAGCGACCCCGAGCGACGGGTACGCAACTCACCCACCCACGGGCGGTAGCCGTCGAAGACGTGGTGGACCACGCCATTGCCCCGGGTGATGGTGAGGAACTCGGTGCGAAAACCGATCAGCCCGCGGGAGGGCACCGTGAACTCCAGCCGCACCCAGCCGTCTCCGGAGGTAGCACCGAGCTGTTCAGTCCGGCCCTTGCGGGCGGCCAGCAGCTGCGTCACGGCGCCAACGTACTCTTCGGGCACATCCACGGTGAGGTGCTCGAACGGTTCGTGCAGAACCCCGTCCACGGTGCGGGTGACCACCTGCGGCTTGCCGACGGTGAGCTCGAAACCCTCTCGACGCATGGTCTCCACCAAGACGGCCAGCGCCAGCTCACCGCGACCCTGCACTTCCCAGGTGTCGGGCGATTCGGTGGGCGACACCCGGATGCTGACATTGCCGACCAGCTCCGCGTCGAGCCGGTTGCGGACCAGGCGGGCGGTGAGCTTGCGACCCCCGCCGCGCCCCGCCAGCGGGCTGGTGTTGATGCCGATCGTCATCGCGATCACCGGCTCGTCCACGGTGATCCGAGGCAACGGGCGCGGATCGTCGACGTCGGCGAGAGTATCGCCGATGGTGATCTCCGCGATTCCCGCGATGGCGATCAGGTCACCGGCCTTCGCGCTGGTGGCCGGAACCCGGTCGAGCCCCTCGGTCCGCAGCAGTTCGGTGATCCGGACTGGCCGGATCGTTCCGTCTTCCCGGCACCACGCCACGGTCTGGCCCTTGTGCAGCCGCCCGGCGCGGACCCGGCACAGCGCGATCCGGCCCAGGAACGTCGACGCATCGAGGTTGGTGACGTGCGCCTGCAACGGTGCCTGCTCATCACCGGCGGGCGGCGGCACGTGCGTGAGAATGACGTCAAACAGCGGCATGAGGTCTTCAGCGTCGGGCAGCTCGCCGTCGCGCGGGCGGGTCAAACTGGCGCGACCGGCCCGGGCGCTGGCGTAGATCACCGGCAAGTCCAGCACCGCCGCGGCGGTATCGGCTTCGAGGCCTTCTAAGTCCGAGGCGAGATCCAGCAGGAGGTCGTGGGTCTCCTCGACCACCGTCCCGATCCGGGCGTCCGGCCGGTCCACCTTGTTCACCACGAGCACAACCGGGAGATGCGCGGCTAAGGTCTTGCGCAGCACGAAGCGGGTCTGCGGCAACGGACCCTCGCTGGCGTCGACGAGTAGCAGCACGCCGTCCACCATGGACAACCCGCGCTCCACCTCGCCGCCGAAATCGGCGTGCCCCGGAGTGTCGACCACGTTGATGGTGACCGGACCATCAGGTGTGGACCGGGTGACCGCGGTGTTCTTGGCCAGGATCGTGATGCCCTTTTCCCGCTCCAGATCGCCGGAGTCCAGTACGCGGTCCACCTCGGTGCGCCCGGTGACAGCGCCGGACTGGCGCAGCATGGCGTCGACGAGCGTCGTCTTGCCATGATCGACGTGCGCCACGATGGCGACATTGCGCAGGTCGGTGCGCAGGCGGGCGGGGGCGACTGTGGGCACGCAGGAACTCCTAGATTGGATGCCGGAACCTCCGATGTTACTCGGAGGCACCGGTGCAGCCCGCCGCACCACGTCTTTGAGCCCTTAACAACACTGCGAGATCGGACACAATGGCGCGATCCGCGTCCAACCAATCCAGCTCAGCCAGGTCGGTGACGTCCACCCACCGCAGCGCGGCATGCTCGCGTGGAACTGGTGTTGCCGTCGGCTGAGCCAACCACGCGACGTGCACCCGCAGTACGTATCCGCCGGGCAGCGCGACGTCCGATCCGAGCCGTTCGCCCGGCACGACCTCGACGCCGAGCTCCTCACGACACTCGCGGACCAACGCCTCTCGGGCGTCCTCCTCGGGCTCGACCCGGCCGCCCGGCAGCTCCCAGCGACCCGCAAGTTCCGGTGGGTAGGCTCGCTGCTGCGCGAGCACCCGCCCCGCGCGAACCAGAGCGGCCGCGACCACCACCGCCGGGTCCGCTTCCGGTTGCTCGGCGCGGCCCGGGGACTGCTCGGTGTGGCGGCGCACGCGAACGATGATGGCGGTGGCCCGCCCCGGCCGAAAACGAACCCCCGCGACCTGCCGACGTGAACTCGACACCACGGACCTTTCTGTCGGGCGGCTGTCGGTGGTGTCGAGTTCACGTCTCGTGGCACCGGGCGACTAGCCTGCACAGATGGCCGAAAATGATGTGCTCATCGACGTTGAGACCCTAGTGGGAATGCTCACCGGGGAGGAGCCGCTGGATGCGGCTGGCATCCGATTCGTACTCGATGCACTGACGTTGGCGACCGATAGCGCACTGGGCTTTCTCTCCGCCCAGATCGAGTGCCACACCGCCTGCAGCGATGCAATCCAACGCGATGCAGTCCACGCGCAGCTCGCGGCGCTGCGGTCGCAGGCGCGAAGCAGGGAGGAGAAGGCCGCGGTCGCGCTCATCGCCGCTCGCGCTGCCGAAGGTGCCGGAGACTCCGCGACGGCCTGCGACGTGCTCGCCGAGGCGCTGACACTGCGCCCGGGCCTGGAGCCGGCGTTGCACGACGCCGCCCAGTACGCCGCGGCGCGCGGAGACTACGTCACAGCGGACCGGTATCTGCGGCGCTCCGACATTCCCAGCCCGCTACGAGCGGGCCTGAGCGAGGCCATCGCCGCGACACCCCCCGACGTCGGGCGCAACACGGCCTGCCCGTGCGGGTCAGGCCGCAAGTTCAAAGCCTGCTGCCGGCTGGATGCGGTATCTCCACTGAGCGCTCGGGCCCAGCTCATCTACGCGCTGCTGGGCACCTACGCCGAGCGTGCTCCCGGCCTGCAGGTGATCACACCACTGATCGAGCGCACCGAGGACGCGCAACGGTACGCGATGTTCATGCTGGATCTTGCCTTGTTCCACGGCGGCCTGGTGGACAAGTTCCTCGCCGCCCGAGGTCAATGGCTGCGCCCAGACGAACGCCAGCTCATCGAGGACTGGAAGCGCATCCCGGTCACCCTCTATGAGGCGATCGACGTTGCCCGGGACACCAGCGTCACGCTGCGCGCCCTGCCGGACGGTGATCCCATCGAGCTGGTCGACACGTTGTTCTCGCAGTCCGCGCAGCGGCTGGAGCTGTTCTGCGGCCGGGTGCTGTGTGACGACACCCAACCTCGAATGCTCGCTGTGCCCGTTCATGTTTCCCGGCAACGCCGTCGCGAGCTGGTCGGTCTGCTCGCCTCAGGTCCATCGATGGAGCAGATCGCGGACTTCTTCGCTCCCGAACCTCCCATCCAGTTCCGCAACAGTGACGGCGACGACCTGTACGAGTGCAGCGTCACCTATCAGGTGCCCGGCGGGCAGCAGGCCTTCGACCGCCTCATCGAGCGGCTGACCCAGACCGACGAGGACGTCGTCGCCTGGCACCGGCAGCTGCCCGACGGGCGCGTGCTGAACCTAGGGGTGATCCAACGGACTGGCGATGACTTCACCGTCGCCGCGAACTCTCTCGCGCGGCTGGCCGAACTCGAAACCCAGCTGCGCGATGTCGTCCCGGCAGCAGTCGAACTACACCGGCAGGCCAAGCGCGTCAGCGAGGAACCGGACGGCCGCGAAGACCGCGCCATGATCCTGGAAAGCTACTTTCTCGACCCGACGGCCGCCGCCGACGCGGACGACGCCACCGATCGCCTGGGCCGCGACGCCGAAACAAGCTGGCTGGACGCTCCTGGCGTGATCGGTGATCTGAGCCCGCGCGAGGCTGCGGCCTCCGACGATCCCGCCATCCGTGCCGAACTGCGCAGCATCATCGACGACGTCGAAGCCATCCTGCTGCAGACCGAGCGCGCCGGGCAGCCGACAGCAGGTCTGATGAACCCGCACCGCCTCCGCGAAGCGCTGGCCCTGGGCGACGAGGCACTGACCAGGTGATGGCCGGCTCGGCCACCCCGGCCGCGGTCACTGCGCCGGCTGAGGTGCAAGCGCCGGCGATCCGCGTCCGTGGCCTGCGCAAGGTGTTCGGCTCCACCGTGGCGGTGTCCGGCATGGACCTCGATGTGCCGGCCGGTGCCGTGCTGGGTGTGCTGGGCCCGAACGGTTCGGGTAAGACCACGATGATCCGCATGTTGCTGGCGCTGTCCCGACCCACCGCGGGCACCGTGGAGTTGCTCGGAGCCCCCATGCCGGCCGGCGCCGGCGCGGTGCTGCCGCATGTCGGAGCGCTGGTGGAAAATCCTGGGTTTCACCCTTTCCTGTCCGGCCGGGAGAACCTGCGGCGGTGCGCGGCAGCCGAGCCACTGTTGTCCACCCGAGCGATCCCCGATGCGGTGCAGGACGTCCTGAGCCGAGTCGGCCTGGCGAGTGCCGCAGAGCGGCGCTACCGCGCCTACTCGCTGGGCATGAAACAGCGCCTGGGCCTGGCTGCGGTGCTGTTGGTGCCCCGGCGTCTGGTGATCCTCGACGAACCGACCAACGGCCTGGATCCCGCGGGCACCCGGGACGTCCGGACGATCATTGCCGAGCTGCACACCGGCGGCGCCACCGTGCTGGTGTCATCGCACCTGCTCGCCGAGGTCGAGGCGACCTGCACGCACGTCGCGGTGCTCGACCACGGGTCACTGATCGCCGCGGGTCCGCTGGCCGCCCTGCTCGGCGGCGAGGCACCCGCGTTGGACGTGTGCACGCCCGATTCCGCCATCGCGATGCAGGCACTGCGCGAGGCCGGGATCGGTTGCTCGATCGGCCCAACCGGAGTGCGGGTCGATCTCGCCGGGATCGACCCGCCCACCGTGGTCGCGCTGCTGGTCGGCGCCGGTGTGGCGGTGCACGAGGTGCAGCGCCGGCGGACCGGGTTGGATGAGCTGTTCGCCCAGCTCACGGAGGGGAACAGTCCGTGACTACCTCTGTACCCGCGAGCAGCGCGACCTTGTCCGGCCCGGTGCACGCTCCCCTGGGACGGCTGCTGCGAAGCGAGCTGCGCTGGGTGCTGCGCCGGCCGCGGACGCAGGTCTGGCTGGGGATACTCGCGCTGATCCCGGTGCTGATGGGGATCGGCATCATGGCAACCGACTCGCCGGGCGGATTGGGCCTGTTCACCCAGATCGCCGGTAACGGGCTGGTGCTTCCAGTGGCGGCGCTGTCGATCTCATTGCCGCTGCTGTTGCCGTTAGCCGTGACGATGGCCGCCGCCGACGCGCTGGCTGGGGAGTCTGCGCACGGGACGCTGCGCGGACTGCTGTTGGCCCCGATCAGCCGGACCCGGCTGGTGCTGGTCAAGGCGGTCGGCGTGCTGGCCGTCGTGGTGGCCGCGGTCGCCGCGGTCGCCGTGCTCGGCATCGTGACCGGGGTGGTTCTGGTCGGCCCGTCCGGGACCGCGCACGGCATGCTCACCCTGTCCGGGACCGAGGTCGGGCCGGGGTCGGCGCTGCTGCGGGTGTCGCTGGCCGCGGCGTGGACGGTGGGCCAGCTCGCCGCGGTCGGCGCGGTGGCATTGGCGGTGTCCTCGGCCACCGAGCACCCGCTGGTGGTGCTCGCAGCGGTGTTGGGTGGCCTGATCGTGTTCGGGGTACTCTCCGCCATTCCCGCCCTGGACTGGCTCCAACCTGTGCTGCTGACCACCGGGTGGTTCACGATCACCGATGTCTTGCGCGACCCACTGCCGCTGGACAGTTTGGCTTCAACCAGCCTCCGCGCGGCCTGCTACCTGCTGATCGGCCTGGCTTTCACGCTCGCCAGAACAGCCACCCGCGAAGCGTGACCACGCACTTCGGCCGACTTTTGATCTGTCCGTGTCCCTGGTGGCATCCGGTGTCGCCGCCTAGCGTCAGTGATTATGTCTGCTGCAGTGGTCCGGTACCGGTCGCTCGTGGCGGACAGTGCCCGGTGGGAGGGCTTTCTGTTCCGCGACGGCGACATCGTCATCAGCACCCCGGCGAAATGCGGCACGACCTGGACGCAGATGATCTGCGCCCTGCTGGTCTTTCAGACCCCGGACTTTGCTCTGCCGCTTGCGGAAATCTCGCCGTGGCTCGACATGCTGACGACCGACCGCAATGATCTTGTCGCGGCGCTCGAGGCGCAACGGCACCGGCGATTCATCAAAACCCACACGCCGCTCGACGGTCTTCCCTTCGACGACCGGGTGACCTATGTCTGTGTCGGTCGTGACCCTCGAGATGCTGGCTTCTCCTGGTCCAACCATCTGGCCAACATGGATATGAACTCGTTCTTCGCCGCCCGGCGCAACGCGGTCGGCCTCGCTGACCTCGACGAACTACAGCCCGACGGACCGCAGGAGGTACCGCCGACCGAGATCGAGCGGTTCTGGCAGTGGGTCGACAACCCGGCGCCGGCCAGCGAGTCGTCGGCCAGCTTAGCGGGATTGGTGCACCACATCCGTACCTTCTGGCCGGCGCGGGCCGGCGCCCCCAACCTCGTACTCCTGCACTACGACGATCTCCAGGCAGACCTGGAAGGGCAGATGCGCCGGCTGGCCCGGCGCCTGAACATCGATGTGCCCGAGCAGCGGTGGTCGCAGCTCGTGCCGGCCGCCCGGTTCGGCGAGATGCGCAGCCGGGCAGACCACCTCGTCCCCAACCGGGGTGACGACCTCTGGCGCGACAACACGGAGTTTTTCCACCGCGGGACGAGTGGTCAGTGGCGCGCGCGGCTAAGCAGCGACGACCTTCGCCGATATCACCAGCGCGTCGTTGAGCTGGGCGACCCAGAGGTGGCTGGGTGGTTGCATCGAGATCCGGCGACCAGTTGACGGGCGCGCCTGCCATCATTCCCTGCTCACACCACAAGGCGCGACGGGGTGTAACCCGGGTCGGTCGCCGGCAGGGAGTGGGCCACCTCCGCGAGGATCTCGACCGCACGCCGCAGGACATCGATGGGCTGGGTGTAGGGCAGCCGTAGCCGGTCGGCGAAGGCGTGACCGGTGCCGAACCGAGGGCCGGCCGCCAACCGCAGCCCGCGTCGCTGCGCGGCGTCGACCAGGGCATTGGAGATTGGACCTGGGAGGCCGCACCACAGCACCAGCCCGCCCGGCGGCACCGGCACCTGCCAGCTGGGCAGCGCAGCGCCAAGCGCGCGGACGAGCGCATCGCGCTGGGCCCGCAGCCGGCCGCGATGCGCGCCCAAGGTGGTCTCGGCGGCGTCTAGCAGGTGGCAGGAGGCAAGCTGCTCGAGCACCGGCCCGGACAGCTGAGCACGCACCGCCGCAGCCGTCAGCCGTTGGATGAGGGTGGCTTCGGCGCGCAACCAGCCGACCCGCAGGCCACCCCAGGAAGTCTTGCTCAGCGTGCCGACAGTGACCACCCGATCAGCCCGGGTGAACGCCGCGAAAGGCGCGCCGGGCGCGACGTCGAGGCCCAGTTCGACGAGGGTCTCATCCACCAGCGCCACGGTGCCTGATCCGTGCAGGCCGGCCGCGAGGCGCCCCCGCTGCTCCGCGTCGAGGAGCAGACCGGTGGGGTTTTGGAAGTCCGGCATGAGGTAGGCCAGCCGGGAGCTGGTCTGGCGAGCAACCCGGGTGACGTCGGCGGCGACGGCGACGGGATTCGCTGCGTCGATGGCCACCGGCACCGCGCGGGCCCCGCTGGCCCGGATGGCGTCCAGCGCGTTCGGGTAGCTGGGATGCTCGACGAGGACCCTGTCGCCCGGACCGATGAGCACATCCAGCGCCACCGTGATGCCATTGAGTGCACCGGCCGTGATCAGGATCTGCTCGGGCGTGGTCGCCAGCCCACGGGCGGTGTACCGCTGCGCGATCCGCGCCCGCAGCTCCGGCAAACCGGCAGGATGGTAGCCGTGGCCGGGTAACAGCCGTGGGAGATCGGCCAGTGCCGCGGTGAACGCGGTGACGATCTCAGGCGGGGCCGCTGGCGCGGCGTGCGCGAGATCGAGAACACCGGCGGTAGGCAGCGCCGGTGCCCAGGCACCGTATGCGGGTCCCGCGGGCAGCGACGTCCAGGTCCCCGCGCCCTGCCGGGCACTGGCCCAGCCATCCGAGCGCAGCCGCCGGTAGGCGGCGGTGACCGTGGACCGGCTCAGTTGCAGTGCAGTGGCGAGCTCCCGCTCGGCCGGCAGCCGGATTCCGACGGCCAGCCGACCATCCGCAATGAGCAACCGGATACGCGCGGCCAGCGCCGCATACCGCGGCGGCCGCTCGCCCGTCAGGCCACCTACGAGTGCCGCCAGCGCTGAGGTGGCACTATCAGTCATGCCACTGCCCGCGGATTGGACTGTAGTTCACAGTCCAATCCTCACTCATACTGGGCTGGGTGCGACAAGCGATCTCGGTGCTTTCATCTGCTCGGCCATCCCGACTGGGTCGACGGCTCGTCCAGCTTGCTGCGGGTTTGGTGCTTTACGGCCTCTCCATGGCGCTGTTGATCCGTTCCCGCCTAGGCAACATGCCGTGGGACGTGCTGCACCAGGGTTTAGCCCGCCACCTGCATCACTCGATCGGCACTGTCACGATTGTGATCGGAGCGATCGTGCTGCTGTTGTGGATTCCGCTGCGGGAGAAGCCCGGGTTCGGCACGGTCAGCAACGTGGTCGTCATCGGGATATCGGTGGACGCTGCACTGGCGTTGCTGCCGGTCACGGATCCCCTGCCGGTGCGTGCGCTGTTGGCGGTCACGGGCATCGTGTTCAACGCGGTGGCGACCGCCGCCTACATTGGTGCCCGCCTGGGCCCAGGCCCCCGCGACGGCCTGATGACCGGTCTGGTCCGCCGCACCGGCGGGTCGGTGCGGCGGGTTCGCACAGTCATCGAGATTGCGGTCGTCGCGAGCGGCTGGGCGCTCGGCGGCACCCTCGGGGTCGCCACCGTGCTATACGCCCTGGTGATCGGCCCGCTGGTCCAGATACTGCTTCCCCGCCTCACAGAGGGCAGCCCGCCAAGAACCACCAATCCCGGGACGAGACGTCCCCAACAGCAGCCAACCCGCGGCTGATGCGCCAACCGAGTTTGCTGTAGTCAGCGACGCGTTCATCCAGTGCGGTGGCCTCGGCGAGAACGACGAGGTATCCGTCGAGATCGCGGAGCCAGATTTCACGATGACCAGCGTTGGGGTTGAGGTGGACGTCGGCTACGACCTCGGCGACGACATCGTGGATCCGGCGAACCGCGGCGTCGAAGTCGTCGACCTCGAACCAAACCGCGACGCCATTTCCGAGCGGCTGCTCAGGGTCACCAATCGCACCGTGGTGATGGCCGATGTCGAGTCGGTGCAGCTGCAGGATCATCGCCCCGTGGACAAGTAACTGTTCGTACTCGGCGCCACCGTGACCGCTGGCCGCGCCCAGCACGTGCTGATACCACAGGCTGGTCTGCTCCACGTCGGCAACGGCGATCATCGGCTGAGGCCGCACGGAAGGAACAAGGCGTTCGGACATGACCGCACAGTAGGCCGGGAGCTCACCGGAGCCGTCTTGGCCCATCAGGAATTTGCCAGCCACCTCGACCGGCAAGGTACCGCTACTTCCCTCCTTCACCGCTAAGCACCCACATGATCGCATCGCCCGCCGCGGTGCCCAGATTGCTCAGTCAGGAGGCGGCTGTTGCGACTTGACCCTGGTCACGCGAGTTGCTGGTACGGCGTGCCCTTGCCATCCTGCGGCACAAGAGTGCACCTGGTAACAGCAGGCAACCGAAGATAAAGAGAAGCATGGACAGGAAGGGCCTAGACGGCGACATGGAGATTGACGTTGAGAAGCACGAGAGGCCAGAGGAACATAGCCAGAACGAACGACAGGAGTTCACCGACGCTATGGATGGTGTATCCGTTGCTGAGCGCTACCACGACACCGATGATGATGTACACGAGACCGAAAAGTGAGACGCCATATTCGTGCATGATTTCCCCTTAGGCTCTGCGCAATTGAAAGACACGCGTCGTCGGCCACGCCGAGGACCGCCCGGCTCATAACGGCTCCGACGCAAGGATCCCACGGGCTCCGCGCGGTACGCAGCAGTCGATTCGCTTCCGGCACGCACGGTCCTACCTCTCGTCGTGTACGAAGTGTATCCACGCTGGCCTGATCATGGAACGCTCTAAATCCGAAAATTTGCGAGAATCTGCGCAGTCCTGCGGGCCGCGTGTCAGCGCGCAAGGCACAACGCGCCTCCTTACACGTTGAAGCGGAAATCGACCCACGTCACGCGGTAGAATTACCTTATGAGACCCTCCGCCACTGCTGCCGTTCGCTGCGCCGTCTACCTGCGCGTCTCCCTGGACCCGACAGGTGAAGGGCTGGCGGTGGAGCGGCAGCGGCAGGACTGCGAGCGTATTGCCCGGCAGCGGGGGTGGACCGTGGCGCAGACCTACACCGACAACTCGATCAGCGCCACTGACCGAACCAAAGTCCGCCCCGCCTACGACCGGATGGTGGCTGATTACGCGGCCGGCAGATTCTCCGCATTGGTCTGCTGGGATCTTGACCGACTGACTCGCCAGCCGCGGCAGCTGGAGGACTGGATTGACGCGGCGGAGCAGGACGGCCTACGGCTGGTTACAGCAAACGGTGAGGCCGACCTGGCGACCGACGGCGGTCGCATGTATGCCCGCATCAAGGCAGCCGTCGCCCGAGCCGAGGTTGAACGCAAGGGTGCCCGCCAGTCGGCGGCACAAAAGCAGAGAGCCGCCATGGGACGTCCGCCGCGTGGCGTTCGCGCCACTGGCTATACGTTGAACGGAGAACTGATCCCCGCCGAGGCCGATGCGGTGCGGGCCATCTTTGAGGCATTCGCAGCAGGGTCGTCGCTGAAGGCAATCGCGGCGGCGCTCGACGGCGCACGGCAGGCCGTTCTCATCGAGTGCGAGCGGCCAATGATCCAGCGGTTACCAAGCGGGGTAACCGCGATGCCCACTCGGAGCGGGCGCCCGTGGAACCCGAGCACTGTGACGACGATTCTGCGAAACCCGCGCTATGCGGGGTGGTCCATGCTCGATGGGAAGATCGTGCGAGACGGCGGCGGTCGCCCGGTTGCCGGGCAATGGCGTCCGATTGTGTCGGACACGCTGTGGTTGGAGGTTCAGCGGCGCCTCGACGATCCGGCGCGCAAGTCCAACCGCAACGGGACGGACCGCAAACACCTCGGTTCAGGGCTATACCGCTGCGGTGTCTGCGGACAGCGGGTGAAGGCGCACGGCACCCGCTACCGCTGCGCCGGACACGTGATGCGGTCACGGTCGCAGGTGGACAGCTACGTCCTCGACGTTGTGCACGAACGCCTGTCTCGTGCGGACCTGGCCAACCTCCTGCCCACCACGGACGAGAGCGAGGCCGCCCAGATGCAGGATGAGATCGAGCGGCAGCGCGGTCGCATTCTCCGCGCCCGGGCGGACTACTCGGCGGAATTGATCGACGGCCTGATGTTCAAGGAGATCAAGCTCGAGGCCGAGGCGAAGATCGACCGACTCGAGGGCGAGCGGCTCTCCCTGAGCGGGGGCTCGACGGCCTTCCCGGTGCTCGCCGCCGACGATCCGGTGCACGCTTTCAGATGCGCTGACCTGGCAACGACGCGGGCGGTGATCGACACTCTCTGCACGGTCCACCTTCACCCAGCCCGTCGCGGACGCAAGGTGTTCGATCCGGAGTCAGTAGAAATACAGCCACGGGTGGCCCCGGCAGCTCATAGAGCCCGTCGATGTCTTGACGCCGAATCAGCGTATCAGTAGGCGGATCCCTATCTGTACGCTTCTCCGGCTCGACCGTGGTGCCGCCGGCGCCGGCTTTATCGGACTCTGGGTGTGTGCTGTAACACTTGCAGCGTGGCGAGCGAGTTGGGCTTTAGACGCGACGGGGGTTTGGTGTGGGTGTCGAGGATGGTGGGCTGGTCGAACTGTCGGACGCGATCGGGCTCGTGCGGGAGCAGCTGATCGCCG
>JBHEMR010000075.1:0-12046 GCA_046262495.1 Pseudonocardiaceae bacterium
CAGCCCCTGGCCACCCGGCTGGTCGAGGAACGGCACGCGCACGGCCACTACCGCAGCATCGCTGACGTCGCACATCGGGTGGGGTTGACCACCGCCCAGGCCGAGGCGCTGGCCACCGGGGGAGCGTTCGACCAGTTCGCCCCGCAACGCCGGCAGGCGCTGTGGTCCGCCGGAGCGGTGGCCGCGCAGCGGCCGGACCGACTGCCCGGCACCGCAGTTGGAGCCGTCGCCCCCCCGCTGCCCGGGATGAGCGCGCTGGAACTCGCCGCGGCCGACGTCTGGGCCACCGGGGTCTCACCGGGCAGCTTCCCCACCCAGTTCCTGCGGACCGACCTGGCCAGGCTCGGCGTGGTGCCCGCCGACCAGCTGCCGCAGCGCGACGACGGGCAGCGGGTCCTGGTCGCCGGCGCGGTGACGCATCGGCAACGCCCGGCCACCGCGGGCGGGGTCACGTTCCTGAACCTGGAGGACGAGACCGGCATGGTGAACGTGATCTGCTCACCGGGTTTCTGGGTCCGGTACCGCACCATCGTGCGGTCCTGCCCGGCGCTGCTGCTGCGCGGCCGGTTGCAGATCGCCGAAGGAGTGATCAACGTGCTCGCCGAGCATGCCGTAGCGCTGGACATGCGGGTGCGCTCGAACTCTCGTGATTTCCGGTGAGACCGGCCGTCAATGACGGGTAGATCACGATCTGTGTGACCTGGGCGACACAATTTGACGTCTACGACACACAGACAGCGATCATGGTGGGCAAGCGGGACACCTGAGAAGGTAGCGGGTATGCCCGAGACCGCTGATGATCACTTAGTCGAGGCTGACTTCACCGGGCTGGACTTCGCCGACGCGGTCTTTGCCGACCAGGAGTGGAAGGGCGCTGCTTCGTCGACTGCCGGTTCATCGAGGCTGACCTGCGTGGGCTGCGCACTCGCAGCTGCCGGTTCACCAACTGTGACTTCACCAACGCCGACCTCGGCGCGTCCGAACACCGCGCGACGGCGTTTCACAGCTGCACCTTCCAGCGCACCACGCTGACCGACTCGGTGCTGGAGCACTGCTCGCTGCTGGGCAGCACGCTTAGCGACTGCCGGCTGCGGCCGTGGACGCTGCGCGAGGTTGACCTGCGCCTCACCGGCCTCGGACACGCCGATCTCCGGGAAGTGGCGCTCGCCGGGTTGAAGCTGACCGAGGCCAACCTGGTGCAAGCCGACCTGCGGGGCGCTGACCTGTCCGGAGCGGACCTCACCGGTGCCCGACTGTTAGGGGCCCGGTTGGAGGGCGCCGACCTACGCGGGGCCCGGCTGGACGCCGACGCTCTGGTGCAGGCGCGGCTGACCGGTGCCCGGATCGACGTGGACACCGCGATCCGTTTCGCCGCGGCGAACGGGCTGCGGGTGGATCTCGGGAGGTAACGGGGGTGGTGAAAGGATGCCCTTGTGACTGCGGTGGTGCTAGACGGCAAGGCAACCCGAGACGAACTCTTCGCGACTCTGCGGACCCGGGTGGCTGCGCTGCGCGGCAAGGGAATCACTCCTGGGCTCGGCACCGTCATTGTCGGCGATGATCCCGGCTCGCACGCCTATGTGCGGGGAAAGCACAACGACTGCGCGAAGGTCGGCATCGCTTCGATCCGCCGCGACCTGTCTGCGACCACCACCCTCGGGGAGCTGTTCGCGGTGATCGACGAGCTGAATGCGGACCCATGCTGCACCGGTTACCTGGTGCAGCTGCCGCTGCCCGTCGGGCTGGACACCGGTGCCGTGCTGGAGCGGATCGACCCGAGCAAAGATGCCGACGGTTTGCACCCGGTGAACCTGGGGCGGTTGGTGCTCGGTGAACCAGGACCGCTGCCCTGCACCCCGCGCGGCATCGTGGAATTGCTGCGTCGCTTCGACGTACCACTGGCCGGCTCGCGAGTGACGATTGTGGGCCGCGGCATCACCGTCGGTCGCCCGCTGGGTTTGCTGCTGACCCGGCGCAGCGAGAACGCCACAGTCACGCTGTGTCATACCGGTACCCGTGACCTCGCGGCCGAGGTGACCCGCGCCGACATCGTGGTGGCCGCAGCCGGGCGGCCCGGACTGATCACGGCTGACCTGGTCAAACCGGGGGCCGCAGTGATCGACGTCGGGATCACCCGCACCGACGCCGGGCTGGCCGGTGACGTCGATCCGGCGGTGGCCGAGGTTGCCGGGTACCTGGCACCGGTGCCGGGCGGGGTGGGGCCGATGACCAGGGTGATGTTGCTGGCCAACGTCGTCGAAGCCGCCGAGCGGGCCGGCTCGTCATGACCACCCGGACGAGCCTGCGGCCACAGCTGGCATTCGCCCTGGTCCTGGCCGTGGTGGTGGTGGCCATGGTGCGCATCACGCAGTACCACTGGCGGGAGGGCACAGTGATCATCGGCGGTGCACTGCTGCTGGCCGCGGGATTGCGGGCGGTGCTTCCTCCCGAGTGGACCGGGCTGCTCGGGATCCGCCGCCGCGCCTGGGACGTGGGCACCTACGGCACCTTCGGGCTGCTGATGCTCGCCGTGGCGCTGACGATCACCGGGGGACCGCTGACCGTAGGGTGAGCTCAGCAGGAATTGATCACGGGGGAGGATCGATGGCACGTTCCGGCACGGTCACAGTCATCGGAGCTGGCTTCTACGGCTCGACCACTGCGCAGCGCCTGGCGGAGTACGACCTGTTCGACACGGTCGTGCTGACCGACATCATCGAAGGCCGGTCGGAGGGCTTGGCGCTGGACATCAACCAGTCCCGACCGGTGGAGGGCTTCGAGACCAGAGTCGTCGGCCAGACCACCGGCCGCGATGGTTCCGGCTATGCCGCGATCGCCGGCAGCGACATCGTTGTGATCACCGCCGGGCTACCCCGCAAGCCGGGGATGAGCCGGATGGACCTGATCGAGGTCAACGCCCGCATTGTCCGACAGGTCGCGGAGAACGTCGCCGAGCACGCCCCCGATGCGGTCGTCATCGTGGTGTCCAACCCGTTGGATGAGATGACCGCGCTGGTGGCGTTGGCCACCGGGTTCCCCCGACACCGGGTGATGGGCCAGGCCGGGATGCTCGACACCGCGCGGTTCACCAACTTCGTCGCCGAGGAACTCGCCGTCCCGGTGTCCTCAGTGCGCACCCTGACGTTGGGCTCGCACGGCGACACCATGGTCCCGGTGCCCAGCGCCTGCACGGTGGATGGTGCGCCGCTGACCGACCTGTTGCCCGCAGAAAAGATCGAGGAGCTGATCGCCCGGACCCGAAACGGCGGCGCCGAGGTGATCGCCCTGCTCAAGACCGGGTCGGCGTACTACGCACCGTCCGCCGCGGCGGCGCGCATGGTGCGCGCGGTGCATCAGGACTCCGGCGCCGTGTTGCCGGTCTGTGCCTGGGTGGATGGCGAGTACGAAATTTCCCACGTTTACCTGGGGGTTACCGCCGAGCTGGGTCGCCGTGGGGTAAATCGAGTGGTCGAAATCGCGCTGACCGCGGGCGAGCTCGCGCAGCTAACGCAGGCCGCGCAGGCCGTTGCGGCAAAACAAGCCGACGTGCGCAACCTATGATCGGTGGTAATTTCGCGACAGGAGAGTCCGTTCCCGTGGACAAGATCAAGGTAGTGGGAACCGTCGTCGAGCTCGATGGCGACGAGATGACCCGGATCATCTGGCAGTTCATCAAGGAGAAACTGATCCTGCCCTACCTCGACATCAACCTCGACTACTACGACCTGGCCATCCAGCACCGCGACGCTACTGACGACCAGGTCACTGTCGACGCCGCGCACGCAATCGCCAGGCATGGAGTGGGGGTTAAATGCGCCACCATCACGCCCGATGAGGCGCGGGTCGAGGAGTTCGGTCTGAAGAAGATGTGGCGCTCACCCAACGGCACGGTCCGCAACATTCTCGGGGGAGTGATCTTCCGTGAGCCGATCATCTGTTCCAACGTCCCGCGCCTCGTGCCGCACTGGACCAAGCCGATCATCATCGGCCGGCACGCGTTCGGCGATCAGTACCAGGCCAGCGATTTCACCGTCCCCGGACCGGGCACGGTGACGATCACCTACACCCCCGACGACGGCCGGGCGCCGCTGGAGATAGAGGTCGCGAGGTTCGGTGAAAGCGGCGGCGTCGCGGTCGGGATGTTCAATTACCGCAAATCCATCGAGGACTTCGCGAGAGCATCGCTGCGTTATGGGCTGGCTCGTGAGTATCCGGTGTACCTATCGACGAAGAACACGATTCTCAAGGCATACGATGGCATGTTTAAAGACGTGTTCGCGGAGATCTATGAATCGGAGTTCAAGGCCGACTTCGAGGAACACGGCCTGCACTACGAGCATCGGTTGATCGACGACATGGTGGCTGCCGCGCTGAAGTGGCCCGGTGGCTACGTCTGGGCCTGCAAGAACTACGACGGCGACGTACAGTCCGACACTGTCGCGCAGGGCTACGGTTCACTGGGCCTGATGACCAGCGTGCTGATGACGCCCGATGGCCGAACCGTTGAGGCGGAGGCCGCGCACGGCACCGTCACCCGGCATTTTCGGCAGCATCAGCAGGGCAAAGCAACCTCTACTAACCCGATTGCGTCGATCTTCGCGTGGACCGGTGGCCTGCGCCACCGCGGCAACCTGGACGTCACACCAGAGCTCATCAGGTTCGCGCAGACCCTGGAGCGGGTCTGCATCGACACCGTCGAAAGCGGCAAGATGACCAAGGACCTGGCATTACTGATCGGCCCCGATACCCCGTTCCTGACTACCGAGGCCTTCCTCGACGAGCTTGACCGGGGATTGCGGGCTGCCATGAATGAGATCGTCACAACGTAGCCGGTGGAAAGTAGGTAGATAGGTTTGACCAGGCAGCGGTGGATCATCGTAGGAGTCGTGCTGGTGGCCGTACTGCTGCTGATCTCCGAGCACAACGCCAACAACCCCGGTGGCGGAACCGGCACCAGCAACGGCGCGCGCCCGTGCACGGTGATGGTCACCGCGGATTTGCTCAATGTGCGGTCGAGTCCTGACGGCGACGCGCCCGTGGTGGACACCTTCGACAAGGGTGCGGTGGTGTCCGCCGACCGTATTACCCGCAACGGCTTCCGCCAGCTCGGGCCGGACCGTTGGGCCGCGGAGGAATTCCTCGATCCAACGGCGGAAAGTGACTGCGGCTGACCCGGCTGCAACAATCCCGGTATGTCGTCTCCTGCCACCGCTCCTGTCACCGGCGCACGCCCCCGAGTGCTCTCGGGTATCCAGCCCACCGCGGACTCCTTTCACCTCGGCAACTACCTCGGCGCCATCCGGCAGTGGGTGGCGCTCCAGGCCGATCACGAGGCGTTCTATTGCGTGGTCGACTTGCATGCGATCACCGTCGAGCAGGAACCCGAAAAGCTGCGCCGCCGCACCCGGCTGGCCGCGGCCCAGATGCTGGCCTTGGGCGTCGACCCGGATCGCTCCACGGTGTTCGTGCAGAGTCACGTACCCGAGCACACCCAGCTGGGCTGGGTGCTGGAATGCCTCACCGGTTTCGGGGAGGCATCCCGGATGACGCAGTTCAAGGACAAATCCGCCAAGCAAGGCGGCGACCGGGTGGGGGTCGCGCTGTTCACCTACCCGATCCTGCAGGCCGCGGACATCCTGCTCTACCAGGCTGACCAGGTGCCGGTGGGCGAGGATCAGCGCCAGCACATCGAGCTCACCCGAGACCTCGCTATCCGGTTCAATGCCCGCTACGGTCCGACGTTCACCGTGCCGGCACCGCACATCGTCAAGGGCACGGAAAAGATCTATGACCTCGCCGAACCGACGGCGAAGATGAGCAAGTCCGCGTCCTCGCCAGCCGGCGTGGTCGACCTGCTCGACGACCCGAAGGTGTCGGCTAAAAAGATTCGCACGGCGGTGACCGACGCCGGCCGAGAAATCTACTACGACCCAGCTGCCAAACCCGGGATCTCGAACCTGCTGGTGATCTATTCGGCGCTGTCGGGACGCAGCATCGACGACCTCGTATCAGCCTATGACGGCAAGGGGTACGGGGTGCTGAAGTCCGACGTAGGCCAGGCGCTCGCCGACTTCGTCACCCCGCTGCGCCAAGCGGTGGCCGGTTACACCGACGATCCGGCCGAACTTGACAAGCTGCTGGCCCGGGGCGCCGAGCGAGCCCGCGACGTCGCCGGTCAAACGCTAAGCGCCGTGTACAACCGGGTGGGTTTCCTGCCGCCGACGGGCTGACCGGGCATTGCCTGACTAGCCTAAGAGCGCATGCAGGGAACCAGTCCACAGCAGGCGGACGCCAAGCCATCCCTGCTCCAGCGATTCCGTCTGCGTTACTCCTGGTTGGACGATCTGGTGCGCGCCGGGCAGTCCTACACTGCCAATCACGGCGACCATTACGCGGCGGCAATCACTTTCTTCAGTGTGCTCTCGCTGGTGCCGCTGTTGATGATTGTCTTTGCGGCCGCGGGTTTCGTGCTGGCCGGTGACCCTGAGCTGTTGCATCAGTTGCAGGATCAGATCCACTCCGCGGCGCCGGCGGGATTGGGTGCGACTCTCGACCAGGTCATCGACGGGGCGATCAGATCTCGCAGAGGCGTGGGGATCGTGGGTTTGCTCGGTGCGCTGTACTCCGGCCTGGGTTGGATGGGCAACCTCCGCGATGCCCTCACTGCGCAGTGGCGATTAGCCCCATGGCGATCAAACCCGGGGCGATCAAATCATCCGCCTGAATCGGACGGCTTCCTGCGCACGAAGGTTTTCGACCTGCTGGCGTTGCTCGGTCTGGGGCTGGCGCTGATGGCGTCCTTCGCACTGACCGGTATCGGCACCGCGTTCGCCAGCGTCGTGCTGAACGCGTTAGGACTTGGGCAGATCCCCGGTGCCCGGCTGGTGCTGGTCATGCTCGCTGTGGCGGCGTCGGTGGTCGGCATGTGGTTGGTATTCCTCTGGGTACTCGCGCGGCTGCCGCGGGAGCCCGTCCCGCTGCGCAGCGCGACCCGCGCCGCCTGGTTCGGGGCCGTTGGTTTCGAGCTGCTGAAGCAGGCGTTCGCCATCTACCTGAACAGCGTCACCAACAGCCCCACCGGGCGACTGTTCGGCCCGGTAATCGGATTGATGGTGTTCGCCTACTTCGTCTCCCGGTTCTTGCTTTTCCTCACCGCGTGGGCTGCCGTGGTCGCAAAGAACCATCCGCAAGGCGATCTGCCACCTGGGGAGCCGATCGTCCCCGAGGTCGTGGTCGGGTCGCATCCGGACGTCCCGCGCTAGTGGCGTTGTGTCCCCGCCATCAAGCCCTGACCTGGCGGCCGGGGTTTACCCCGATGCACGCACGCCTGGGATAGGTGTGTACTGAACCAGCGGGTCCTCACAACCGGACCTATCACAGTGTCGCTAGGAGACCACCATGCAAACCCTGCTCAAGGTGCTCGGGATCATCGCGCTGATCTGGATCGGGTTCATGGTGTTGGGCGCGGTGTTCAAGTTTCTGCTGTGGGCGCTGGTCATCGGTGCGGTGCTCTTCGTCGGGTCAGCCGCCTACGCTGCGGTGAAGAGCAAGTCAGATCGGCAGGCACTCAACCGGTAGTTAGCACTCGCCGGACCAGGTGCATCGCGACGGTCACAGATCGATCGCGGATTTCGGCACGGTCGCCGGGCAGCATCGGGTCGCTGGCCAGGGTCGTGCCGTCGCTGGTGGTGACGCATACGCACACGTAGCCGACCGGCTTGGCGTCGGTGCCACCACCGGGGCCGGCCACCCCAGTGATGCCTACGCCGACGTCGGCACCGAAGCGGTTTCGGGCCCCGTCGGCCATCGCCCGGGCGACCTCCGGTGACACCGCGCCGTGTTGTTCGATCAGCTCCAGCGCCACGCCCAGCAGGTCGATCTTGGCGGCGTTGGAGTAGGCGACCACACCGCCGGCGACGTAGTCCGACGATCCTGGCTGCTCGGTAAGCCGGGCGGCGAGCAGGCCGCCGGTGCAGGATTCCGCGGTCCCGATCCGCCGTTTCCGCAGCAGGCCGGCGAGCTGCTGGTCCAGCGATGTGCCGTCGGTCGAGAATAAGTACCGGGCGTGCCTGGCGCGGATCTGCTCCACAAGCGCATCGCGGGTCGCCTCGGCACCGGGCCGATGCCGGATGTCGATCACCAGTTCCGCGCGCCGCAGACAGGTGGTGATCTCCAGCGGGGTCAGGTCCAGCGTCTCGCTTACCTCGCGCAGGGTCACTGCGATCTGTGACTCGGGCAGCCCGAACAGCCGCAGTTGCGCGGATTCGAAGGGCCGGGTACGGGCCAACACGGCTTCGGCGGCCGGGGCGGCCAAAGCCGCGGGCCACATCGTCTGCAGCTCTCGGGGTGGTCCCGGCAACACGATCACCGTGGGACCGCCGTCGACCGGCACCACCAGCCCGGGCGCCGTTCCCACCGGGTCAAGGGCCTGCGCGCCGCGGGGCACCATCGCCTGCTTGCGATTTGCCGCCAGCAACCCTGCTGGATCGAAGCCTGACAGGCGGCGGAACCGGGCGAGGATCGCGGCGATCCGCTGTTCCAGTACCTCGTCGAGCTCCAGCTCCACCCCGGCGAATCCGGCGACCACCTCGGCGGTCACGTCGTCCGCAGTTGGGCCCAGCCCACCGCTGGTGACGACCAGCTCCACGCCCTGATCAGCGAGGAACCGCAGCGCCGCGGCCAGATCCACCGGCCGATCCCCGACGCACAGCAGATACGCGACCTCGACACCCAGCTCGCCCAGCCGCTGCGCCAACCACGGACCGTTGCGGTCGCTGATCAAGCCCGTGAGCAGCTCCGTCCCGGTGACCACGATCCCCGCCCGGACATCGGTGCTGTTACTCACGAGACGCACGCTAGCGGGGCAGGCATGTTTGCCGCTGGGAGGCCACGATGAGACTCCGGCGTACCACTAGCCCAACCTCATTCCGCTACGGGCAGGCCGATTCGATACTCGCCCCGGGAATCCGGGCTGGTGTCGAAGACCGCGCCGCTGCGCCCGGGCAGCGTCAGCAACAGGCCCCCGGGCGCCAGCTTGGCGGTGGGTGAGCCGTCCATCGCGAAGAGGATCGTGGGAGTGGCGGCCTGTGCCGGCAGGAGGTCGGTCAGTGGTATCTCGACCCGGCGGGGGTCCTCGGCGATGTTGACGGCGGTGATCAGCGTGCTGCCGGTCGCGATGCTGATGAAAGCGGGAGGTGTCATGGCTGTCGAGCAGGTTGAGCTGGGAGAGCTGGATCGGCCAGGGATACAGGCGCAGGAGGTGGTCGATTTTGGCGGCGTAGGCGCCGCCATCGATGCCGGGCCAGGGGGCGTAGCCGCGATCTTCGACGGTCTCGCGGCGGACGCGGTGGCCGGCGCTCTAGCGGTGACGCTGGCGGGAGACCAGTGCACCGAGTCCGGCGAGCACGGCAATCGCCACGCCGATCCACAGCGTCACCGGGAGCAGTGTGGCCCCTTGGTCGAACCCGGCTGTCGAGTTCCGGGACGCGGCGTTCGTCCCGGAACCTGGCGGAGCGGGGAGCGCGCCGGGGGCCCGGTCTGGGTCGGTCACGGTGTTCTCGGCTGATGGAGCCTCGTCCACCAGCCGTCCGACCGGATGACCGGGGGCAAGCGCAAATCCGTAGTTCAGCAGCCTGGCCGCCTGCTCCGACATCGACACCGGCCGCTGCTCGCCCCGCATCAGCACCACGATCAAACGCCGACCGCCGCGCTGGGCGGCGTCAAGTTGGGTATGCCGGGCGTCGTCGGTGAAGCCGGTCTTGCCGCCCAGCGCACCGGGGTAGGTGCTTAGCAGCTTGTTGTCGTTCCTGACCACGAACCCGGGCCGCTTGCCATAGCCGGGAAAGTTCGCCTGCTTGGTCCCCATCAGCTCAACCAGCAGCGGGCGCCTGAGCACCTGACGGAATGCCAATGCCAGGTCGTAGGCTGAGGCACTCATGCCCGGGCCGTCCAATCCGGACGGGGTGGCGGCGCGAGTATCCAGCGCACCCAGCCGGGCGGCCAAGTCATTCATCTGCTCGACGGTCGCGGTGACCCCGCCCAGCTGACCGGCCAGGGCGTGGGCGGCGTCATTGCCGGAGACCAGGAACAGGCCGGTGAGCAGCTGGCGGACGGTGTAGCGGCCGCCCGGACCGATACCGACGCGGCTGCCGTCCTGGTCGGCATCGGCCTGCGTGCCGACGACGACCCGATCGATTGGCAGCTGGTCGGCGGCCAGCAGGGCGGTGAGCAGCTTCAGCGTCGAAGCCGGACGGTTGCGCGCGTGGGGATCCTTGGCGGCGAGCACGTCCCCGGAGTCAGCATCAGCGATCAGCCAGGACATCGAGCTGATCCCCGCCGGGGGGGCGGGCGCACCGGCGGGCAGCACCAGCCCGCACTCGCCCATCCGGGGCCCGCCCACCGGACGGTGGGGAACCGACATCGGCGGCGGAGGTGCGGTACCCGGAGCCGGGGCTTCTGAGGAGTCGACCGGTGGTGGCGGGGCGACCTGCGGGGAGCACGCGGACTGCGCTGCGCTGGGCGCCGCGCCAAGCAGGGTCATCGCACCGAGAGTGACGACCAGCACCATGAGTACTCGGGATCGGACCATCCACACCGGGTGAAGATTAGCTGGGCGGTGGGTACAGATCCGGTAGGGGATGCTCATCAGGTGAACAGCGACACCTACAGAGGCACCGGCAGGGACATCGACTGGGACGCGCTGCGCTGCGCTGCGGTGCAGGCCGCAGCGCTCGGTTACTGCCCCTACTCGCGGCTGCAGGTGGGTGCGGCTGGGCTGTGCGATGACGGCCGGATGGTAACCGGCTGTAACGTCGAGAACGGCTCATACGGGTTGACGCTCTGCGCGGAGTGCACGATGGCCGGGCAGCTGCGGTTGTCAGGTGGTGGCCGGTTCGTGGCGGTGGCCTGTCGCTCCGGCACCGGCGATTTGCTGATGCCGTGCGGACGTTGCCGTCAGCTGCTCCACGAGCTCGGCGGACCGAGCTGCCTGGTGGACACGCCGCACGGCATCCGTCCAGTCGGCGACCTGCTGCCGGATGCCTTCAGCTTGTGAGTGCGAAACAGTGTTATACACGGTTACCACTCACGAGGCGGCGTCGACGACGACGCCGTTCTCCTCCGGCTCTGGCGTCTTGCGGGCACGGACTCGACGCTGGGCTGGGCGTGGCGGCGGCGGTGGGGTCGTGGGCAGGGGAGCGGGCGCACCACCGCCCATGATGATTTCGGCGAAGGTGGCCATCACCTCGTCCAGCTGCGCGGTGTAGCGCGTCTCGGACTCTTGGTTTGCCTGTCGCACCAGGCCGAACAGCGAGTCGACATCGGGGCGGTGGGCCAGCGCACCATCGAGCACCCCCAGGCGCTCGGTGACTGAGCCGATCCGGCCACCGACGCCTTCCTCCAGCCCATCGAGCCGAGTGGACAGGGCGTCGAGCCGATGGGTGACCGACTCCAGCGCCCCCGACAGCGACTCGTGCACGCCCTTGTCAACCTCGTCGAGTCGGCTCCGGAGTCCGGTTTCGGTGCTGCCGATCTGCTCGCGCACCGGTCCGTGCACGGCGGTAGGCAGCCCATCGAGCCTGGCGTCCTGCCGATCGAGGTGGTGATCCAGGTCATCGATCCGCTTGTGCAACCCCGCGATCCGATCCTCCAGACCGTCCATCCGCCCGGCGACACCTTCAAACCGGCCTGCCATCCCGTCCAGCCGTCCACCGAGCTCGGCGAACGGCGTGGCCAGCTTATCCACGATCGACTCGACGGCACGGCATAGCGCGGCGATAGCGTGGTCCTGGGCGTCCAGCTTCGACAGTGCTTCATCAACGCGTTTGGCCAGCAGGCTGACCTCGGTGCGGTCTGGCATCTCCGACAGCCGCTTGCGCACCGATCCCAGCGACTCCAACGGGGCTAGCCGGGCGTGGATCTCGTCCAGCGCGTCGAAGATCTGCTGCTGCTCGCTGTCGCGGATCTCGGCGGCGCGCACGAGCATGCTGCGCATCCGATCGAAGGATTGCGTCGCTGTGTTGGTCACGGGCTTGGCCTTCGCTAAGGG
>JBHEMR010000076.1:0-14171 GCA_046262495.1 Pseudonocardiaceae bacterium
CACTGTTGGGCGGCGGGGTCAGCTGGATTCGGTGGGCCGGAGCTCGCGGGCCTGGCTGGAGATCTGTTCCATCTCGGTGATCAGGTGGTCGAGGGTTCGTCGGTTGGTGATCTGCTCTCGGTAGCGGTCGGCCTGCTCGGCAGGACTGCACGGTGAGGTGCAGCGCGGCGACCAGGACGTCGTTGATCGTCGTGCCGGGCCCGCTGCACGAGCCCCCGGCGTGGTGATCTCGCCGATGTCGAGGGTACGAAAGACGAATCCGAACCCATCGCCGTCCGTGCGCGGACGATGGTCTGTATCAGGCGCAGGGCACCGACGCCGTCGGCGACGATGTGGCTGGCAGACAGCAGCACGAGATCCCCGCCGGGTCGTCGGGCCAGCGTAACCCGAAATCCCGGGGCGGTGTCCAGTGGAATGGGTGGGGTGTACAGCTCGGTCCGCAGCCGTCCAGCGCGGCACCGTCCGGACACTCCACGACCCGAACTGGATCTACATCCGCCTTATCGCGAAGTCCCACCGGTAAGAGGTTCCACCCCGCGGTGCCTGGGTCAGCCGAGCCCGGGCCATCGGGTGACGTCGGCAGCAGGTCAGCACCGCCTGCCGAAACCTTGCCTCATCCAGGCGATGGTCTGTGCCCAGCTCAAACTGGACATTCCACGTCGCGCGGGTCTCCTGCAGGACAAGCAGTGATTCGTCCAATATCGTGGACGGCAGTGACGGCGGGTATGTCGACGAATCCATAACCGACCGACGAATCCATAACCGACGAATCTATATCCACAGCGCAACCCCCTCCTGAGGTGTTACGCGGCGCCCGCCGAATCAGGGGCGCCGCGGAGCCGTTGCGAGATCACGGTAGTGATGCCGTCACCGCGCATGCTTACCCCGTACAACGCGTCAGCAACCTCCATAGTCGCCTTCTGATGGGTGATCACGATCAGCTGCGAGCGATCCCGCAGCAGCTCGAACAGCGTGATAAGGCGGCTGAGATTGGTATCATCCAGCGCCGCCTCCACCTCGTCGAGCACGTAGAACGGCGACGGTCGGGCCCGGAAGATGGCGACGAGCATCGCCACTGCGGTGAGCGACTTCTCCCCCCCGGACAGCAGTGATAGCCGTTTTACCTTCTTGCCGGGCGGCCGGGCCTCAACCTCGATGCCGGTGGTGAGCATGTCGTCGGGCTCGGTGAGCAGCAACCTGCCCTCGCCGCCAGGGAACAGGGTGGCAAAGACGATCTCGAACTCCCGTGCCACATCGTGGAAGGCCACGGTGAAAACCTCAAGAATCTTCTCGTCGACCTCGGTGACGACGGTGAGCAGGTCACGCCGACTGGCCTTGAGGTCTTCCAGCTGGGTGGACAGGAACTTGTAGCGCTCCTCGAGCGCGGCGAACTCCTCCAGCGCCAGCGGGTTGACCTTGCCGAGCAGGGCCAGATCGCGCTCGGCGCCCTGGGCGCGGCGGGTCTGCACGGCACGGTCGTAGGGGGACGGCTGCGGGGCGCTGACCTGCTCACCGCGCTGGGTCATCAGCTCATATTCGGCCACCTCGGCCGCAAGCGGCGGTACCGGCACCGCAGGTCCGTACTCCGTGATGAGGTCATCCAGGCCGATGCCGAAGTCGTCAAAGATCTTGATCTCGAGCTGCTCGATGCGCAACCGCTGCTGCGCGCGCAACAGCTCGTCGCGATGGACCGTGTCGGTGAGTTTGTCCAGCTCCCCGGCGAGCTCACGAACCCGGGCTCGGACCTCTACCAGGCCGTGCTCGCGCTGCGCCCGCTCGACGACCACCGCGTCGCGCTCGGCCGCGGCACGCTGCACCGATGTCTCGATGCGACCCAGCGCGAGCTCCCCGGCCCGCACGACTTCCGCGGCCACCGCGGCGCCACGCTGCCGGGCCACCGCCGCGTCGGCAGCTCGCTGCCGGGCCACTCGCTCCACCTGGGCGCTGCGACGCAGCCCGTCTGCCCGACCGGCCAGCGCTCGGGCGCGCTCCTCAGCGGTGCGCAGCGCCAGCCGCGCATCGACCTCCGCGCTGCGCGCGGTGCCCAGCGCCGCCACGGCTTCGTCGCGTCGTGAGGTGTCGGGTTCAGCATCCACCGAATCGTCCTGAGCGAACCGCAACCGCTCCTCCAGCTCAGCCAGGCTGGTCAGCGCAGCGTCCCGGCGAGCCTGCATCTCCTCGCGCTGGCGGTGCAGCCGGTCGGCCTCACCGGACGCGGAACGCGCTGCCTGGCCCAGCCGGGCGAGCTGTTCAGCAACCGCGGCTAGTTGCGCGTCCGACTCGTGCAAGGCGGCCAGGGTGTTGTCGACGTCCTCGGCACGGTCGGCTTCCTCGGCACTGGCCCCCTGGAGCTCAGCGGCCAGGCGTTGCACGCGCGTTTCCGATTCAGCCAACCGGATTTGACCATCGTCGACGGCGGCCTGCACCTCGATGACGCTCAGGCTGCGGCCCGATCCGCCGTGCGCCCAATCGCCGCCGAGTAGGTCGCCCTCGACGGTGACAGCGCGCGCGCTCGGCTGTGCGGCCACCAGCGTGCGGGCGGCGTCGAGATCCTCGACTACCGCGGTGCGCTCTAGCAGCCGGTGTAGCGCGGAGCTCAGTGTCTCCGGGGCCAGCACTAGGTCCACCGCCCACCGCGCACCGGGCGGCAGCTCCGGCCAGGTCGAGCGGTGCACCGAAGCCGTCGCACCGCCGACGAGCAGGCCGGCGCGGCCAGCGTCCTGCGCCCGCAACAGGGACAGCGCACTGGCTGCGACGTCCACATCGGATACCGCCAGGGCGTCCGCCGCGGCGCCCAAGGCGGCCGCCACGGCAGCCTCCGCACCGGGTTGCACGGTGAGCAGCGCGGCAACCGTGCCCGCCACGCCCGGTAGCCCGGCGGCCAGCAACGGCTGCGAGCCGTCCTTGCGGGCCAGGCCGATCGACAGTGCCTCCACCCGGGCCCGCCAGGACGCCCGCTGCTGCTCGGCCTCCCGGTGCGCCGCAGCCAACTCGGCGCTGCGCGCCGCGGCGGTGACATGCGCGGCGGCCGCCGCCTCGTGCCGCTCGTCGAGCCCGACCTCGCCGGCATGCAGGGCGTCGAGCTCACCCTGCAGCTCCTCGAACTCCCGCTGCGCACTGCGCGCCCGCTCCCGGCCGTCGGCCAGCGCGCCCGACAGCCGCTCGATCTCCTCCGCGGTGGCCCCCGACGTGGACCGCAACGCCTCGACCTGCCCGGCGAGCCGAGCCAGCCCCTCGCGCCGATCGGCGACGGCGCGGACCGCGGCCAGGTGCGTCCGCTCCGCCTCGCCGACGGCCTGCTCCAGCTCGACGCGCCGGTCCACGGCATCAGCCAGCGTTGCCCTGGCCTCCTCCACCACCGCGTGCAGCTCGGTCTCCGAAGCCGCGGCGGCCGCGGCCTCGCGCTCCAGCTCGTCGGGGTCCCGACCGGGGCGGTGCGCCTCGGCCGGGGCGGACAGGTGTCGGGCTCGCTGTACCGCCAGTTGCACGGTGCCGCGCAGCCGTTCGGCCAGCGCCGAGAGCCGGTACCAGGTGTCCTGAGCGCCGGACAGTCGCGGCGTGGTGGCGTCGAGCTGTTCCTCCAGTCGGGACTGTTCCGCGCGGGCCGCGTCCAGGGCGCTGTCCACCTCAAGGCGCCGGGCCCTGGCAGCAGCCTCGTCAGCCTCGTCCCTGGCGAATGCCTCACGCAGCGTCACCAGGTCATCGGCGTACAGCCGCAGCCGGGCGTCCCGCAGATCGGCCTGCACGGCCTGCGCCCGCCGAGCGATCTCGGCCTGCTTGCCCAGCGGCTTGAGCTGGCGGCGCAGCTCGGCGGTGAGGTCGGCGAGCCGGGTCAGGTTGGCCTGCATCGCCTCCAGCTTGCGCAGCGCCTTTTCCTTGCGCTTGCGGTGCTTCAGGACACCCGCGGCTTCCTCGATGAACGCGCGGCGCTCCTCGGGCTTGGACTGCAGGATCGAGTCAAGCTTGCCCTGGCCGACGATGACGTGCATCTCGCGGCCGATCCCGGAGTCGCTCAGCAGCTCCTGGACGTCAAGCAACCGGCACGCGCTGCCGTTGATCTCATATTCGCTGGCGCCATCCCGGAACATCCGTCGGGTGATCGACACCTCGGTGTAGTCGATCGGCAGCACGCCGTCGGTATTGTCGATGGTCAGGGTCACCTCGGCGCGACCCAGCGGGGGGCGTCCCGCGGTGCCGGCGAAGATGACGTCCTCCATCTTGCCGCCGCGCAATACCTTGGCGCCCTGCTCCCCCATCACCCACGACAGCGCGTCGACCACGTTGGACTTACCCGAGCCGTTGGGACCCACGACACAAGTGATGCCGGGCTCGAAGCGCAGCGTCGTGGCCGAGGCGAAGGACTTGAAGCCCTTCAACGTCAGGCTCTTCAAGTACACGGTGCGCCGGACCCTCCTCCGCTGCTCCCTTACTGCTGTCACACGCCCGAGCAGGGTACCTGTGCCTACAGGAGTGCCGAATCTCGCCGAAATGTCGTTCCGAGCAGGCTGGTGATCGCACCGGCTTTGATCATGGTCTCGTCGAACTCCGCGGCCGAGTCGGACATCGAGATGATGGCCCCGCCGACGCCGAAGCTCACCTTGCCTGGCATGATCACCAGCGTCCGGATGACGATGCTGAGATCCGCGGCTCCGGTCAGCGAGAAATAGCCCAGCGCTCCGGAGTAAATCCCGCGCGCGCCGCCTTCCAAGCCGTCGATGATCCCCATGGTGCGGATCTTTGGCGCCCCTGTCATCGAGCCCCCGGGAAACGCCGCCCGCACGCAATCGACCGCCGATACGTCTTCGCGCAGCCGCGCCCTCACCGTACTCACCAGTTGGTGCACATGAGCGTAGCTTTCCACGTCGAAAATCCTTGGAACATGAACCGAACCGGGCAGTGCACACGTTCCAAGGTCATTGCGCACCAGGTCGACGATCATCAGGTTCTCCGCGCGATCTTTCTCGCTGCTCGCCAGGTCCGCCGCCAGCGCCTGGTCCTGCTCCGGCGACAGCCCACGTGGTCTCGTCCCCTTGATGGGCCTGGACTCGACAACCCGGTCCCCGAACACCCGGATGAAGCGCTCAGGCGATGTGCTCAGCACGATCAAGTCGGCGAAACGTAACCAGGCTCCGAACGGCGCCGGGCTTTCCGCACGCAGGTATTGGTAGGCATGCCACGGGTCGATCGTCCCATTGCCGGTCACCATGTTCGTCAAACAAACCTCATAGCTTTCACCGGCCTTGATCGCCTCTTGACAGGAAGCGATCAGTTCGAGGTATCGATTCCGGTCGTGCCGGAGCGCCAGCTCGCCGAAGTCCAGTGGGCCGCGGGCTTGCGGGCGCGTGGCGCCGGCGAGCGCATCCAGGTGGGCCTGAGTACTCCGAAGCCATTCCCGGGCGCTGGTCTCGTTGGCGGGATCAGCCAACGCAAGCAGGTAGGTCGTACCGGTCAGGTGGTCGACGGCTAATGCCCTATCCGCGAAGATCATTGCTGCATCCGGATTCTCCGAACGGTGTGCGAGCATGCCGCCGCACTCTGTCTTGAGCTCGTAACCGGCGTAGCCGACCCAGCCGAGAGCGAAGTCGAAAGGTAGTTCAGGCACCTCGGCACGGAGGTAGCGCAAATCGTTATCCAACCAGTCGAAGAATCCGATGTGATGCACTTCGGAGTGCCGTTGGGAGTGCACGGTCACCGTGCCCTGCCAGACGTCTCCGTAAGCGAGCCTCGCCAGCGGGCCGCTGGAATCACCGAGGAACGAGAACCTGCAGAGTTCATCGTCCCGGCGACTGCTGTCGAGCCAGAAGGAGTGCGGCGAGGAGCCGTACAAACTTTGGAATACCAGCTCCGTGGGTGCGGAGGTAACCTGCTGTGCGACCAGTACCCGCAGCGTGTGAACCTTTTCGTCAATGCGTTGCGTTGTGCGCGCTGAGGCGCGTCTGCGTGGATTCCTAGCGCGCGCCGGGTTGTGTTCGCGCCACTCCCGGGAGAGTTGGGCGAAGTTACGCAGCAGGTCCATACCGTGCTCGGTGCGGATCGACTCGGGATGGAACTGCACACCCCAGGCTGGGCGGTGCCGGTGCCGGACCCCCATGATCACACCGTCACTGGTCCAAGCGGTGATCTCTAGATCGTCGGAGACTCTGGTGACGGTCAGCGAGTGGTAGCGCACCACGCGAAATGGTGAGGGCAGGCCCGCGAACACGTCCACGCCATTGTGCGCGACGTCCGATTCGCGGCCGTGGAACAGCTCCGGTGCGGTGCCAACGGATCCTCCGCTGAGTTCGCATAGCCCTTGATGCCCCAGGCACACACCGAGCAGCGGGATCGGCGCGCCGAGCACGACATCGCGGCTGAAACCGAAGTCCGATGCCCGGCTGGGTCGCCCGGGTCCCGGGGAGATGATGACGTTGTCGAACTCGTCAAGATCCGTCACCCGCCAGCCGGGGACATCATTGCGGACCACGATCGGCTCGGTGCCGTTGATCTCGGCCAGGTACTGGAAAAGGTTGTATGTGAACGAGTCGTAGTTGTCGATGATCAGCGTCCGCATGAGCTCAACGCTCGACGAAACCAGTCAAGCCGCCCTGGGCGTCGTCGAACCGCTCGTTGACCTGCTTCACCTGCCCCGGCGCGGACCCTGACCGTAGTGCGGCGAGGAGCTTCACACAGGTTTCCCACGGTCCCTCTGCCACTACCTCGACCCGTCCATCGGACAGGTTGACCGCGTGACCGACCAGGCCGAGCTCCAACGCCCGGCAGCGCGTCCACCAGCGAAAGCCCACGCCCTGAACGCGACCATGCACCCAGGCCGTCATCCGCACCTGTCCCATGGCCTCCCTCCCGCCGCTCGGCGTGGTGAACTCGACACGACCGACATTCTCGTCGGCGAAAACGTCGGTGCTGTCGAGTTCACGACCATTTTTCACGGGTGGGGGTGGCGGGGGCGGGGCTGGCAGCGAGGGCAGGTGTGGGAGGAGCGGTTCATGAAGACCTCGCGCCGGATCGCAGTGCCACAGCGTGGGCAAGGCCGGCCGGCTTGCCCGTAGGCGGCCAGCGAACGGTCGAAATAGCCGGACGCGCCGTTGATATTGACGTACAGCGCGTCGAAAGAGGTGCCACCGGCGGCGAGTGCCTCCGTCATCACCTCCGTGACGGCGGTCAGCACGGTGCGTCCTTGCGCTCGGGTCAGCGTCGTGGTGAGCCGCGCCCCGTGCAGCCGAGCCCGCCACAGCGCTTCGTCGGCGTAGATGTTACCGATTCCGGACACCAGAGTCTGATCTAGCAACGCACGTTTAAGGCCTGTGCGCCGCTGCCGGAGTCCGGCGATCACCGCATCAGGATCAAAACATGGATCCATCGGATCGCGCGCTATGTGCGCGACCGGGATCGGCAAGCCATCGGCCAAGTCCTCCACGGACAGGCTACCGAACGTGCGCTGGTCGATGAAGCGAAGCTCAGGGCCACCGTCGGCGAACTGTAGTCGTACCCGCAAGTGCGTCTCGTCGATTGCCCCGGGTGGCTGGATGCGCATCTGACCGCTCATCCCAAGATGGGCCAGCAACGCCTCCTCACCACCCAGGTCCATCCAGAGGTACTTGCCGCGGCGTCGGGCTGCTCGGATCTGGCGGCCAGCCAGCCGGGCGACGAAATCCAGCTCACCGGCGAGGTGGCGACGTACTGAGCGGGGGTGGCGCACCTCGACGGCAGCCACCGTGCGACCAGTGACGTGTTCGGCGAGGCCTAGCCGGACGACCTCGACCTCGGGCAGCTCCGGCATGCTGCGCTACCCCGCCGGCGGAGCGTTTCCGCTGGCCAGCTCGGACAGTGAGCGCCAGGCGGTCTCGGCGGCCCGCTGCTCGGCTTCTTTCTTGGTCCGGCCCTGCCCGGTCCCCCGGTCCACCCCGGCAATCACGGCGGTCGCGGTGAACTCCTTGAGGTGGTCGGGGCCATCCTCGGTAATCCGATACTCGGGTACCCCCAGCTCTCGGCTGGCGGTGAGCTCCTGGAGGCTGGTCTTCCAGTCCAACCCGGCGCCCAGCAGCGGCGCCATCACCATGAGCTGGTCGAACAGCCGGTGCACCACAGTGCGGGCAACGTCCATGCCGCGCTGTAAGTACACCGCACCGATCAGCGCCTCGGTGGTATCGGCCAGAATGCTGGATTTGTTGCGACCCCCGGTGAGCTCCTCGCCCCGACCCAGCAAGACGTATTCGCCCAGGCCGTTGGTGGCAAGCCCGCGAGCGACTCCGGCCAGCGCATGCATGTTCACCACGCTGGCCCGCAGCTTGGCGAGCTGCCCCTCGGGCAGCTCAGGGTGAGTGCGGAACAAGTGGTCGGTGACAACCACACCGAGCACCGCGTCACCAAGGAACTCCAGGCGCTCATTGGGTTCCAAGCCACCGCTTTCGTAGGCATACGAGCGATGGGTGAGCGCGAGAGTCAGCAGCTCGGCGTCGAGATCAACGCCGAGCGCAGTGAGTAGCGGGGTCAGATCCGACGGGTGAGCCCGCGGAGACCGATTTCCCAAGGGTTCGTCGCGTCCGGCGTCAGGCTGGCCGGACGATCTGGCGACCGTCGTATTTCCCGCAGTGCGGGCAGACCGTGTGTGGCGGCTTCGGCTGTCGGCAGGCCCGATTCGAACACGCCGCCAGAGTCGGTGCGGTGGCCTTCCACTGGGACCGCCTCGAGTGGGTGTTGGACCGCGACATCCTGCGCTTGGGGACAGCCACGTTACTCGTTCTCCTGTTCGCTTCCGCGCAACCGCTGCTTCAGTACGGTCCAGCGCGGGTCCATCTTCTCATGCCGGTGATCCGTACCGAGTTCCGCCCGCTTATCACCGCATTCCGGGCACAGACCGAGGCAGTCTTCCCTGCATAAGGGTGCCTGCGGCAAAGCCAATAGCATCGCGTCACGAACCATCGGCTCGAGATCGATAAGTCCGTCGACCACCCGGCTGACCTCGTCGGGATCCGTGCTGTTGTCGGTCGCGGTGTCCGGGTAGGCGAACAGCTCGATCAGTTCCACCTCAAGCCGATCGACCAGCGGATCCAGGCACCGAGCACACTGGCCCGTGACCGGTGCCGCTGCGGTGCCAGTCACCAGCACACCCTCCATGACGGACTCCAGCCGCACATCCAGAGACACTTCGTCCCCCGCAGCAACCTCGATCACGTCAAGCCCTATCCCGGACGACAGCGGGACATCCCGGTGGTAGCAGCGCATCGACCCGGGACGCCTGCCCACATCACGGGTGTCGATCACCCAGGGAGCGAACGGGTCGGGTCGGACGGGAACGGAGTTGCGAGGCATCAGGGTTCAGAGTAGGCCCTGACCCACACCGGCGAGGCCGTGACACCGAGCCGACACACTCATCTGGGGTACTCGCCCACCCCTGCGGCCACCGGTCCATTGTGATGGGCGCGGCCGCGCCCGATGGCGCGCAGAGTGCGGTTGAGTAGATCCTCGAACTCCGCGAGGGTGCCTTCGACGTAGGCGTCGCATTCAGAGCGCAGCCGGTGCACCTCGGCGCTCACCTCGTCGTGAATTCGCTTGGCCTCAGCCCGGGCCGCTTGAACCACCTGGGTTTGCTCGACCAGCCGGGCCTGCTCGGCTCGGCCGTCGGCAACAGCCCGCTCGTAGGCCACCCGCCCGGCCGCGGTCATCCGTTCCGCCTCGGCCTCAGCGCGCCCGGTGAGTTCTTGGTATTCCCGGCGTCCGGTGGTCGCCATGCGGTCAGCTTCGGCTTGCGCGTCGGCGACCAACGACTCGACGCTGGTGCGGGCCTCGGTGACCAGGCGCGCAGCCTCGTCGCGGGCCTTGGTGACCATCTGGTCCGATTCGGCGTGAGCGTCATCGCGCTGGCGCTGCGACTCCTGGCGTGCGGTCTCCACCAGCTCGTCCCGATGATCCAACACGTCCTGAGCGTCATCAAGCTCTGCGGGAATCGCATCGCGAATGTCGTCGAGCAATTCCAGCACGTCCCCGCGGGGTACCACGCAACTGGAGGTCATCGGCACCCCACGCGCTTCTTCGAGAGTGGTTACGAGCTCATCGAGTGCTTCGAAAACCCGGTACACCAGCCCCTCCTCGCGGTCGCCGTCCACAGCTGACAGTGTGAACGCTCGGGCAGCCCAGATACGGGAGCGCGCGACTGGTCGGCGTGTCCCGTGCTCAGCGCCGCTCGGCGAGCCGGTTGATCAGGCGCTGGTGCACCGTGGCCGGCAACAGGTGGCCGACGTCACCGCCGTAGGTAGCCACCTCCTTGACCACTGAGCTGGACAGGTAGCTGTAGTGCGGCTTGCTCGGCAACAACATCGTGTCCACGCCGGACAGCTGGTAGTTCAACTGGGCCATCTGCAACTCGTAGTCAAAATCACTGACTGCGCGCAGTCCCTTGACGATCGTGGCGATCCCGTTGACCGTGCAATAGTCCACGAGCAGGCCGTGCCAGGAATCAATGCGGATATTCGGCAGGTGCTCAGTGATCTCCTTGAGCATCGCCATCCGATCGGAGACCTCGAAAAGGTAGTTCTTGGTTTTGTTGATCAAGACTGCGACCACGACCTCGTCGAATTGGCTCGCGGCGCGCTCAACGATGTCAAGGTGCCCATTGGTGGCGGGATCATAAGAGCCGGGACACACGGCGCGCCTCATGGCGCGCAACCGTAGTACACCGCGGTGTCTCCATACCGCCGATGAGTGAGCGCAAACACATCATCCGGCCAAGTCGGTGGGAGAGCCCTGGCTGAGCGTTCCACCACCAGCAGCGCTGCCGGTGCCAGCCAGCCACCGCCGGTCAAGGCACTCAACACTGCACCCAGGGCGGCATCGCCGAGCGCGTAGGGCGGGTCGGCGAGTACCAGGTCGTAACGCTGTTCCGGGTTGCTCCGCAACACCGCGGGCACATCCGCGGTGGTTACCTGCGCGCCGGGCAGTCCGAGCGCCTTGACGTTGCGGCGCAGCACCGCGGCGGCACGTTGATCGGATTCCACGAAGCGGACGTGAACCGCTCCGCGGGACAGTGCCTCCAATCCCAGCGCGCCGGATCCGGCGTAGAGGTCGAGTACCCGGGTCCCTTCGAGGTCCCGACGTGCCGCAAGCGCACTGAACACCGCTTCCCGCACCCGGTCTGAGGTTGGCCTGGTGCCGTGCGGCGGCACGGCCAGCCGCCGCCCCCCCGCCACTCCCGCCACAATTCGCACCACAGCGCCCATGATGCCGCTGCGCGACGTATGACTGCCGACGCGGGACCTGTAGCCGTGGAGGTCTTTAGGTTCAGACTGCGCCGAGGCCGAGAGCACCACCGTCGCGACCCTGTCAACCTCGCCCGCATCACCAACACTGACCCCATCCCGCGACCCAAGCACACCGCCAACGAGAAAGCGGGACTTCTCAGCCACCATTGGTGGAGTGAATCCGACCTTGCCGCCTGCGCAGACAGGCTCCTCCAGCCCGTCTACTTGCGCGACTAACACCAGACTCTTTCGATGAGCGCCATCGAACAGGCCGTTGCGCGGTTGGAGGCGCTGGTCTCACCAATTGGCCGGGAGCTGCTGGGTCGGCTGGCGCAGCTGGACGTTACGCCGCAGACAGAGCTGCGGGTCGGTGCCCTGCTGCGCCGCGACTACCCGACGGAGCTGGTCACCGCAGCACTTGGCCAGCAAGAGCTGCGTCGCCGCGCCCAACCAAAGTTCACCCAGGCTCAGCAGATGTACTTCACCCGGGCTGGCCTGGAGCAGGCCACCGCCGAGGTCATCGCGCGGCACCGGGCGACGCGCTTCGCCGGAGCCTTGCGGGTGGCGGATCTGTGTTGCGGCATCGGTGGGGACCTCATCGCGCTGGCAGCGGGCCGGGAGGTCGTCGCGGTCGATCGTGACCCGCTGCACCTGCGGATGGCGGCACTGAACGCCGACGCCTACGGGGTGGGTGCCGCGGTTACCGCCGTGCACGCTGATGTCCGCGATGCGGACCTGAGCAGCATTGACGCCGTGTTCGTCGATCCGGCCCGACGTGCGCGGGGCCACCGGATGCGCGCCGGAGACAGCGAGCCGCCGCTGTCGTGGTCGACCGGCCTGGTGGACTGTGTCGACGCCGTTGGGATTAAGGCGGCCCCAGGGATCGCCCGGGACGCCGTTCCGGCCGGCTGGGAGGTGGAGTTCATCGCCGACCGGCGCGATCTGAAGGAAGCCGCGTTGTGGTCACCGGCCCTGGCGGCTGGCACCAGCCGCGCCACGATCCTGCCGCAAGGCCACGTGCTGCTACCGCTACCCGGTGACGAGGTGGAGCACCGAGATCCAGGCGAGTTCCTGCTCGATCCGAACCCTGCCGTCACCCGTGCCGGGCTCATCGAGGACCTGGCGCGCAGCCTTGGAGCGTGGAAGATCGATCCACAGATCGCGTTCCTGTCCAGCGACCAATCGCTGTGCACACCGTTCGCGCGCACCCTGCGGGTGCTCGACTCCGGCCCTTGGGAGCAGAAGGCACTGAGATTTCGGCTGCGAGCCCTCGATATCGGCTCGGTCGACATCCGCCGCAGGGGTCTGGCCGGCGACGTCGCTGATCTGCACCGCCAACTCAAGCTCCGGGGCGCCCGGCGCGCCACCCTCGTCATGACCCGCGTCGACGACCGCCCCTGGGCGTTGATTTGCACCGACCCTACAAATTCTGTGCAGTCCGCCCCGCATTCAGAGCCGGGGTTTAGCCCTTAGTGAACTTGGGTAACTGTGCGCTACCAACGGCAGATCCGGCGTCCTCTCCCGGGCGCCGCGCGAGACAAGGGAGTAGAGATGACTTCTGGGTTGATCATCCTGCTGGCGTCGGCGTTGGTCATTGTTGGCGTGGTCATCGGCTGGCGCCTGAGCCAGTGGCGGCTCGAAGCGCGAGCCAAACGCCAAGCAGCAGCGCAGCTTTCTCTCTACCGGCAGCTGCACGAGTTGCAGGAGGCACGGAAAGAGGCCGCCGCCAAGGCGGAGAGCTTGGCAGTCGAGTTTCGCCGGCGAGCGGCGTAGCGGCCTCGTTAGCGTTAGCGCGTGTCGCCGAGCTCCAAGATCAGATCGCCACCCTCTACCTGTTGCAAGGCCTTGATTGCGAGGCGAGCCACCGTGCCGCTCTTCGGAGCAGTGATCCCGGCTTCCATTTTCATCGCCTCGATGGTGGCCACCGGCTGGCCGGCGGTCACCGAGTCTCCTTCAGACACCTTCAGAGTGACCACGCCAGCGAATGGCGCCGCGACCTGGTTGCTGTTGGACCTGTCGGCCTTCTCGGCGGCGGGAACCTTCGAGTCGACGGAGCGATCCCGGACCTGCAACGGTCGCAGCTGCCCATTGAGGGTGCACATCACGGTGCGCATGCCGCGTTCGTCGACGTCTCCGATCGCCTGTAGCTGGATGAGCAACCGCACCCCCGGATCGAGGTCCACGGCGTACTCCTCGCCGGGGCGCAGCCCGTAGAAAAACTCCTTGCTGGGCAGTACCGAGGTGTCCCCGTAGGTCTCCCGATGTTCTTCGAACTCCGCTGTCGGGCCGGCGAACAGCAGCCGGTTCAGCGTCCGCGCCCGTTCTTGCTTAAGCCCCTGGCGGTCGTGCGCGGACAGCTCCGCTATTCCTCGCGGACCACTGCGTCCCACCAGCGCTTTGCTGCGCAGAGGCTCGGGCCACCCGCCGGGTGGAACACCCAGCTCACCGTGCAAGAAGCCGATCACCGAGTCGGGAATGTCGAACCGGGCGGGGTCGGCCTCGAAATCCTTCGGCTCGACACCGGAGCCGACCAGATGCAACGCCAGATCCCCGACGACCTTCGATGACGGGGTGACCTTCACCAGTCGCCCGAGCATCCGGTCCGCCGCCGCATAGGCCTCCTCGATTTGCTCGAAGCGGTCAGCCAGGCCCAGCGCCGTGGCTTGCTGGCGCAAGTTGGACAGCTGGCCGCCGGGAATCTCGTGGTGGTAGACCCGCCCGGTGGGCGAGACCAGACCGGACTCGAAGGGCGCGTAGACCTTGCGCACCAACTCCCAATAGGGCTCCAGGTCGCAGACCGCCCGCAGGTCCAACCCGGTGCTGCGGTCAGTGTGGTCGGTCGCCGCGACCAGCGCGGACAGAGCTGGCTGCGAGGTGGTGCCGGCCATCGATGCGGCTGCCGCGTCTACCGCGTCGACCCCCGCGTCGATCGCCGCG
>JBHEMR010000077.1:0-7941 GCA_046262495.1 Pseudonocardiaceae bacterium
GGCTATAGCGTACATGTCGACATGGACCAGCTGCTGCGTCACCACGGCGATGTTGACGCCACACCGGGATTGCTCGACTTCGCGGTGAACGTGCGCGGCAGCCAGCCTCCGGCGTGGTTGCGTGAGCGGCTGATCGCGGCGTTGGACGGGCTCGGCCACTACCCCTCCACTGCACAGGACGCCGCCGCCCGCGCCGCGGTGGCCGCCCGGCACGACCGCGACCCCGCTGAGGTGCTAGTGCTTGGTGGGGTGGCGGAGGGTTTCGCGCTCTTGCCCGCGCTGGCACCCCGGTCAGCAGTGGTCGTGCACCCGTCATTCACCGAACCCGAGGTGGCGCTGCGCCGGGCGGGTATCACCGTAAAACGAGTGTTCACCGACACCGCACACCGGTTGCAGCCCGAACGAATTCCCGTTGAGGCCGATCTTTTAGTGCTCGGCAACCCCACCAACCCGACTTCGGTGCTGCATCCAGTCGAGGTGGTGCGCGCTCTGGCCCGGCCAGGACGGGTGCTCGTAGTAGACGAGGCCTTCGCCGACGCGGTCCCCGGGGAGCGGGAATCGTTGGCAGCCGATCGCCACACTCCCGGCCTGCTGGTTTTTCGCAGTCTTACCAAGACCTGGGCCCTGCCGGGACTCCGGGCAGGCTACGCCCTGGGAGCGCCCGATTTACTCGCCCGGCTGGCCGCGCCGCGGCCGCCGTGGCCGGTCGGCACGCTGGTGTTGGAGGCGGTGCGGGCCTGCAGCGCCCCAGCTGCGGTCGCCGAAGCCACTGCCGCGGCTGGGCAGGTGGTGCAGAATCGTCAGTGGATGGTCCATCAGCTGGCCAGCCTGCCCGGCGTCACGATCCACCAGCCGGCTGCTGCGCCTTTTCTGCTGCTGCATGTGCCAGGCGGTGAGCGGATCCGGGCCGTGCTCGCCGACGTCGGCATCGCCGTCCGGCGTGCGGACACGTTCCCTGGGCTGTCAACCGACCACCTGCGCGTCGCGGTGCGGCCGCCTGAGGTCGCTACCGCGCTGGTAGACGCCCTGCGGGTTGCCCTGTCATGACCGCTGACGCCGTTCGGAGCCGAAACGCGTTTCGCTGGCTGGTGCGCGCTGCCGTCGGTTCCTCAGGCCGGTAGCCCGGCGCTAGTGGACGTCGCACACTGGGCTAGCGAACACCCATGACGCGAAGGGGCCGCAGCAGTGGTCTCCTGGGCCCTCGGCGGTACGGTCAATGTCCACGTTTTGTATCGCCGAACCGATCCCTGGACGATCGGTTCGACGCAATCACCTGGGAGGCTCACGCGGTGAACGCCGATCCCGCCGCACAACGCCGGCTGCTTGACCTGGCCGCGGTGGACGCCGAGCTCACCCGTGCCGCGCACCGCCGACGGTCGTTACCCGAACTCGTTGAGGTCGAGCAGGCTGACAAGTCCCTGCAGTCCGCCCGGGACTCGCTGGTCGCCGCGGAGACGGCGGTGTCGGACCTGGACCGCGACATCCACAAGCTGGAAGTCGAGATCGAGCAGGTACGCGCCCGGGAGGACCGGGACCGCGGTCTGCTGGATTCCGGATCGATCTCCTCGGGTAAGCAGCTGGAAGACCTGCAACACGAGTTGGCGACCCTGCGACGTCGCCAGACGGTGCTGGAGGACGAGCTGCTGGAAGTGATGGAGCGGCGTGAGGCCACCGCCGCCGACCTTGAGCGCGGCCGAGCAGCTTTGGTCGACATGGAGCAGCGCCGGCTCGATGCCGTTCGCCGCCGCGATGAGGCATTAGCGGACGTGGGGTGCACCGAAGAGCACGGTGCGCAAGAGCGCCAGATTCTCATCGGCGAGCTGCCCGCGGATCTGGTGTCACTCTATGAGCGGATCCGAGCCCGCAACGGTACCGGTGCGGCGTTGGTGCGCGAGGGCCGTTGTGGCGCCTGCCGCTTAGAGCTGGACCGCACCGCGATCGGGCACTTGCGAGACGCGGCCTCCGACGAGGTGGTGCGCTGCGAAGAGTGCGGCGTTGTGCTGGTGCGTACTGCCGAATCAGGCCTATCAACCCCGTCCGATCTCTCAGTGGAGTCTGGTCGGTGACCCGGCGCGTCATCATCGAAGCCGACGGTGGCTCGCGCGGCAACCCCGGCCCGGCCGGGTACGGCGCGGTGGTGCGCGACGCCGACACCGGGGAGTTACTTGCCGAGGCATCTGGGGGCTTGGGCACGACCACCAATAACGTTGCCGAGTACTCGGGTCTCATCGCGGGGCTCCGCGCCGCGATCAAGGAGGGCGCTCAGTCGGCTGAGGCTCGGCTGGACTCTAAGCTGGTGGTCGAGCAGATGAGCGGTCGCTGGCAGGTCAAGCAACCGCACCTGCGACCGCTGGTCAGCGAGGCGGCGGAGCTGTCCCGTCAGCTCGGTGAAGTCAGATACACCTGGGTGCCGCGAGCCCGCAACGCGCACGCAGACCGGCTGGCCAACGAGGCGATGGACGCCCAGGCCGGCATCACCCAGCGTGCAGCGGCGCAGACAGCGCCACCGTCGCATTGGATCGGTGCCACCGGCTCCCCGACCCGGCTGCTGGTGCTGCGGCACGGACAGACCGAGCATTCCGCGCAGCGCCGCTACTCGGGGCGCGCAGACCTGCCGCTGACTGAGCTGGGGGAGCGCCAAGCCGCCGCTGCCGCCGCTCGGCTTGCCAGTACCAACGGTGTCGCTGCGGTGGTCAGCTCGCCGCTGCTGCGGGCAAGGCAGACCGCCCAACCCGTGGCCGACGCCCTGAGTGTGCCGTTGACCGTCCACGATGGACTGATCGAGACCGACTTCGGTGCCTGGGAGGGTCTAACCTTCGCCGAAGCCCGAGAGCGGGATCTGGACCTGCACACCAGGTGGCTGACCGACACCTCGCTGGCCCCGCCGGGCGGCGAGAGCATGGACGCGGTACACCGCAGGGCGCGCCGGGCGCGGGACCACTTGATCGCCGAGCACGGCGCCGCGACGCTGATCGTGGTCAGCCACGTCACACCGATCAAGGCGCTGCTGCGAATGGCGCTGGACGCCGGACCATCCCTGCTGCACCGGTTACACCTGGACATCGCATCGCTGTCGGTGACGGAGTTCTATCCCGACGGCCCCGCCACGGTGAGCCTGATCAACGACACTTGCCACCTCACCTGACGAACAGGTAGATCGACACCGCCAAGCCCACCACTACCACTCCCGCTCGCAACGCCGCCGCAGGCACCCGCCCGGCGAGTTTCGCTCCGATGAAACCCCCGAGAAGATTCATCGGAGCGAGCAGCGCAACGACCAGCCAGTGCACCGGTGCCGCGATCGCGAACACGACCACGCTGATCGCACTGATGATCAGTGAAAGCACCCCCTTGACGGCATTGAGCCTGCGGAGATCGTCATGCGCCGTGAGGGCAAGGACGGCGATCAAGATGACCCCGAGCGCCCCGCCGAAGTAGCCGCCGTAGATGGCGGCGAAAAACACCGCAGGCAGTAAGACCACGCGGCGATCTGGGTCATCGGGTTCGGCCTCACCGATCCCCCGGGCGAGCCACGGCTGCGCCCCCAGCAGCACGCTGGCCAGCGCCACCAGAACGGGCACCATCGCGTCGAACACCGCCGCGGGCAGAGTCAGCAGCAGCAAGCTACCCACAAACGAGCCGGCCACCGCGACACCGGTGGTCGAGATGACGCGACTTCGCTGCCCTTGAAGCTCCCGACGGCTGCCCAGCGCTAGACCCCCGCTGCCGGCGCACTGGATGACCGAATTGGTGACATTCGCGGCGAGCGGGGGCAAGCCCGCCGCCAGCAGCGCCGGGAACAGCAGCAGCGACCCACCACCGGCCAGTGCGTTGACCATGCCCGACACAAGGCCCGTGACAGCGAGCAAGGCAAGCTGCGCGGACGACACGAGGCGCCACGCTAACCCGATGTGGAGCGATCTATGCTGACGGGGCGGACGAGATGGCCGGGCGGTCGCGTCGGGCCCCGCAACGGGGCCCGTCGAGGAAAGTCCGGACTCCTTAGGGCAAGGTGGTTGCTAACGGCAACCCGGGGTGACCCGCGGGAAAGTGCCACAGAAAACAGACCGCCCCGCGTGAGCGGGGTAAGGGTGAAACGGTGGTGTAAGAGACCACCAGCGTCCCGGGTGACTGGGACGGCTTGGTAAACCCCACCTGGAGCAAGGCCAAAAGGCGCGCCGGAATCGGCACGCTGCGCAGGCGATCGAGGGTGGCCCGCCCGATGCCTGCGGGTAGGCCGCTGGAGCCTGCCGGCGACGGCAGGCCGAGATGGATGACCGTCGGCCGGGACGCCGCAAGGCGCCCGGTGCACAGGATCCGGCTTACAGGCCAGCTCGTCCGCGCCAAGCCTGTGACCTGCATAGATGTCGTCCTTACGTCTCTATAGGGCACACTGGGGGCACGCCAACACCGAGCACGGCGTCGATCACCTCGCGCGTCCGGTCGTCTGAGTCGCGCCACAGGTGCGAGTAGGTGTCGAGGGTCTCCGCTGCCGTGGCGTGGCCGAGCCGACGCTGGACGGTTTGACGGACTCACCGTGCCGGATGAGCAGTGAGGCGTAGTAGTGATGGTCGGCTCCGAACTAGACCACGCTCTACGCCAGCGGTACCGAACAACGCCGAAGTGCAAGCCTTTTAACACCCTCACTGCTATTGCCAGCCGGAGTGCATCCAAAACCTGCCGGAGAAGACAAAAAGAAAGATCACAACCCAAAAGGTCGACTTGACCGGCCCCGCTCCTACAGGGATGACCTGACCGTCTGAGATCGGCCTCAACCGGCAGCCACACCTCCAGGTAATCGGTCATTTCGCGGACTATTGAGCAGCAATCGACGTCTTCAATCTTGAAACAGCAAGTTCAGGGTTCAGTCCTCTCGAGACGCTGGCCGTACGGCAGTCCGCCACACATTTATGCGACCTGACCAAACGATCTGACTTCGACAAGGCGAGCCAGTTGATCTGCGAGGCGGCAGCAAGATCGATACCCACTTTATCCCCACGTTGCCGTGCGACGTGGCAGCAAATGTCCGGCACTGATAAGCGTTTCTGTCCGCTAACGCTGCGGCTGGCGGGTAGTGTTGAGCAGCATCCAGTTCTGACCAAGACGTTCGATTGGGAATCGTAGAATTGGCGGTTCGAGTCCAACTGAGGCAGCCAACCTCTCATACCACAACCGGCGTGATGCTGCGCATGCACTCGTAGGCGAGATATCTGGCTGGTATAACAATGATGTAGCAGGGTCTTTTTATGCGCGGTCATAGTCGAGGACATCCGGGGTGGATCTGGTGACCTCAGCGTGTCCGGCCGCGCACTAGTACGAACGTCTGTTTCAATGTCTCTGCGCTGGGGAGCTACTCATCGGCTCGTCCGGCGATAGTGATGGCTACGCCAAGGAGGCCCTTGCTAGATCAGGGACGGCGGTTGTGATGGATGAGACGCTGCTTGAGCAGCACGACCGCACTGCCGAGCCCGACCACCAACAGCACGTCGAGTCCCATCCGCCGCAGCGCCTCCAGCGCCATGACAATATCCCCGGCGACCAGGCCCGCGCCCACTAGGGCAGCGGCGGGAACTAACGCCAAAGCGATCAGGGCGCCAGCGAGGACCACATGCCAGAAGGCACTCACTATCACCACGCCGGCAGCCGCTCCACAAGCTGAGATGAGCCATCCGCCGCGGTGGGATGGGTGACATTTTGACTCCCTCGCTGGCAGCCAGCGCCTCAGGGCTCGCCATGCCTAGCCGGCGCAGCACCAAATAGGCCAACGCCCCGACGACGGCCAGCGCCACGTAACCACCGCCCACGGCAATCAGCGCCCGCCGGACGACGTACCAACTGCCGCGGACCAGCCCAACAGCGAGCTTGGCCACCGGCTCAAACGCCGGCGCAATGATGCCTGCCGCGGGCCAGCGCCAGGGTCTGAGGGACGGGACTTGACAGCAGCCCTGCCACGGCGATCACCGCCCCTAATGCCATCAGTGCCAGGAAATTCCGGTTCAGCTGGCCGTGGTGGCGAAGACCTCGCTCGATCTCCTCCCAGGGTGACTCGTCGACGTCGTCATCGATTGCCCGCGCGGCATGCTCATCAAGGATGCTTTGGGCCTCGGCGGTGGTCACCGACACCGGCCCGAACTGCCGGGCCTGCGCCGCTACCACCAGTACAGCGTCGACGTCTCGGTTAAGCACATGCGCCGTGACAACGTCTCCTGGCGGCTTGACCGACGCCCCGTGCACGACAGAGAGGTGGACCACACCCTCCGGCGCCTCCATCTCGGCCAGCACGCCCTCGGTGGCCTTGGCTGGGACCGCAATCTCGATCGTGTGATGCACCGAGCCCCCTCCTGTGTAGCCCTGCGCTGCAGTCACGACGTACAGGCCACGCCTGCCCAGAAGCCCGGTGCAGCAGCGAGGTACATCAACCGTGAAACCCAAGCCAGGACCGATGAACGCCACCAGAGGCCTGACCAGCGCGTAAGGGACTCGGCCGAACTTTCTGCCGAGAGCTCACACCGAGACGGTCGAGGGCAACCGGGTACGTGTGGTCGCTCTAGTGCGACCGTCAGTACAAGTAGATGTCCACAAGCAGTGCGCTGATGCCACCCAGTGCAGAGAGCACGCCGACACGGCGCCCCGTATCCGCGCGAAGTGCCCCAAGCCCGAGTACCGAGGCGAGGGCGGCGACCGCGAACACCCCGGATCCGGTGTCTTGCCAGCTGATCGGGAACACAGGAATCGGCGCGTCGGTAAAGAACTGGTCGGCCCTGGTGGCGCGCAGGATGGCGTTCCACGCCACTGGTCCCACTGCGGTGGCGAGCGCAACGGACACCAGTACAGCTGGACGACGCTCGCAAGCCAGCGCCAGGATGAGCATTGCAGCAAGCACGGCAGACAGTGCCGCACCGTAAACGATCACACTCCAGGGCAACACGATCGCAGGCCGCCCTTCTTGCTTGATCCGCTATAGAACTCTGATGATCTACCACCTCCGCAACAGGGGTCAACGGGCCGGCAGCTCCATGGAGGTGGTCACTGAGCGGCAGGCGTCGTGTAGCAGTCCTGTAGCAACGGGCCGGCACGCACGCAGACCAACCCAGATCACCTGCACGGGTCTTCCGAGGTCGGCTGCACCGGCACACCGCAACACACGGTCGGCCCAGGACTTACAAGCGAGAGGTCACAGGTTCGACCCCAGCTGCGCCCACCAGCGCAGCCCTTTGAGCCCGCGCATCGACCGCAGCCGAGACTTCACCTCTTTGGCTTAGCGACGGGGTGTAGAACAGCCACATACGCGCTTATTTATCTTCTTGCTTGGCAGCCCTGCCAAGAAGCCTTGCGGACTTTGGTCCAGCCACCCGATTCCTATCCAAGAAATCTCGCTTTTCGGCGCACAATTATATTTACCGCTTGGGCCGGTGTCCGCTTTGCTGGCAATCCTTGCCATCGCTGGGTTTTGGCCTTCGCTACAACCGAAGATCATACGGTGACGCATTCTATAATTCGATCGTGCGCCGTCCCGCCGAGCAGTTAGTAATCCTGAACTCCTATACCTATATGTCTCGGATAACGAGATCGATAATGCAGACTTAGTTAGCCTACAGGAATAGCGACGTACAGCGCGTGCCTGCTCAGTCCTGGGTAGAAACCGGAAGCGGCGTTTACACCGAAGAGGTCAGGTAGGGCTCGTTTCACGATCGACACCCCATTTTATCCCCATGGTGGCCTACGAACCGACCGGGAATGCCGGTACTGGTGGGTGTTCGGTCTTGTGAACGCTGCAGCTAGCGGGTGGTGCTGCGCAATATCCGGAACCAGCCGGCCTGAACTAGGCTGACGCGATGGCCGACGAGGCAGAGTGGTGGATTGACCCTGACAGCGGGAAGCTCATATACCCTGCGGACCAGTACTACACAGCCAGGGAGTTCGTCAGCCAAATCCGGCCGC
>JBHEMR010000078.1:0-8776 GCA_046262495.1 Pseudonocardiaceae bacterium
CCAGGGTATGGATGACGCTGGCCTCGGGGGCGTCGGCCTTGACGGTGTAGACCTCCCACGGCTCAGCACCGGGGCCGTGCACCCACACCTTGTCTTGGAGGGCGTAGCAGCAGGTCGTGTCGTTCTCGACCTGGGTGAACAGGCCCAACTCTGAGAGTCGTCCGGTCGCGGCATTGACTTCCTCGGTGGACTCGACCTCGACCCCGAGGTGATCCATTACCGTGGGCTGGTCGGGCGCGCCCTGGATGAGGACCAGCTTCAAGGGTGGCTCGGTGATGGCGAAGTTGGCGTAGCCGGGGCGACGCTTGGCTGGCTCCACGCCGAACAGCGAGCTGTAGAACGCGATCGAACCTTCAAGGTCAGACACCCGCAACGCGAGCTGGACACGGGACATGTGCTGATCACTCCTCAGCTTGTTTCGATGACTCTCAACACAGACCTTGCGCCGTGATTCGGGATCTGTCAAGGTAGAAGAGTGTCGAATCAAGACCGGATGTTGAGTGTCCTGACCGAGGCCGTGGGGTGCTGCTCTCCGCTGGTGCGTGAGCCGTTGTCAGCGGATCAGGCCGTCGAGTTGTCGCGGTTGTTCAAGGCGATGGGCGACCCGGTCCGGCTGCGGCTGTTGTCGCTGATCGCCTCGCACGAAGGCGGCGAAGCCTGCGTGTGCGATCTGACAGATGTGTTCGAGCTGACCGGGCCGACGATCAGCCATCACCTCAAGGTGCTGCGCGAGGCCGGGCTGATCTCCGGGCAGCGGCGCGGGACCTGGATCTATTACCGGGTCCACCCCGAAGCCTTGGGTCGACTGTCCGCGATCCTGGTGCCCGGCGCCCCGGTGGTGGGTGCGTGAGCAGCGACAACCTGGCCACCACCGACAACAGCGCGCCTGAGGTGACCGGTGTGGTGGCCAAGCTGTCCACGCTGGACCGGTTCCTGCCGGTCTGGATCACCGTGGCCATGGCCCTAGGATTACTCGGCGGCCGACTGGTGCCCGGTCTGGGCGCCGGATTGGACGCAATCTCGGTGGACGGAGTCTCGCTGCCGATCGCGCTCGGTCTGCTGATCATGATGTATCCAGTGCTGGCGAAGGTCCGCTATGACCGGCTTGACACCGTCACCCGCGACCGCCGCCTGCTCATCCCGTCCCTGGTGCTGAACTGGGTAATCGGCCCGGCGCTGATGTTCGCGTTGGCCTGGCTGATGCTGCCGGATCTGGCCGCCTACCGCACCGGACTGATCATCGTCGGGCTCGCCCGCTGCATCGCCATGGTCATCATCTGGAACGACCTAGCCTGCGGCGACCGCGAAGCCGCCGCGGTGCTGGTCGCGCTGAACTCGGTGTTCCAGGTCATCGCGTTCGCCGGGCTGGGCTGGATCTACCTGTATCTACTGCCCGGCTGGCTCGGCCTACCACAAGCTGAGCTGAGCGTCTCGACCTGGCAGATCGCTCGCTCGGTGCTGGTCTTCCTCGGCATCCCGCTGGTCGCCGGCTACCTGACCCGCCGCATCGGCGAACGAGCCAAGGGCCGCACTTGGTACGAGGAGCGGTTCTTGCCGAAGATCGGGCCGTTCGCGCTTTACGGGCTGCTGTTCACCATCGTCATCCTGTTCGCCCTGCAGGGCCATGCCATCACCAGCCGACCGCTGGACGTCGCCCGGATTGCGTTGCCGTTGTTGGTCTACTTCGCGCTGATGTGGGCCGGCTCCTACGCCCTGGGTCGGGCGGTCGGGCTGAACTACGAGCGCACCACCACACTGGCGTTCACCGCCGCCGGCAACAACTTCGAACTCGCCATCGCCGTCGCCATCGCCACCTTCGGTGTCACCTCCGGCCAGGCACTGGCCGGCGTCGTCGGTCCACTCATCGAGGTCCCGGTCCTGGTCGCCTTGGTCTACGTCTCCCTCGCCGCGCGGCGTCGCTGGGTCGCCAGCATCGCGCCCATCGTGGCCAGAAACGGCCCGACCATCGATCGGGCTCGTCTTGGACGAAGTCCGCCAGGCAGCTGACCACCCCGAAGGGCAGCACGAACCGCAGTCGACGCGGTTAGAAGCCGTACCGGGAGAGGCTTAAGCTGCCGCGCTGCTCGTCGTCAGTGATCGCGGTCAAAGCTGGCACCATCTCGCTGGTGACCACGCCGTGCTCGGCGGTGAGCTCGTCGATGATGGCGAAGGAAGCCGCGATCCGGTCCGGTGCGTCGATGATGATCGTCACAACCGGGACGCGGCGGCCCAGCTGCAGCAGCCGATCACCATGCGGAACGCCCTCGCCGTGGAAACCCCACATTCCCCGCAGCGCGGTCGCTCCCCGGGCGCCGGATTCGCGCAGCCGCCGCACCAGCGCTCGGTGCACCGGTTGACCGTCGTGCAGCGCCCGTTCGGAGGTGTAGACCATCAGTTTCTGCCACACCGCCATCCCACGCTCGTCGGTGGCCGGCAGGACGTGCGGACTTTCGACGAGCTCGCCATCACGCTTGCACACCCGGACTCGTTCGACGGTGATCAGCGGTCGGCGAAGCAGGCCACCGAGTTCGGGCAGGACCCGGCCGATGCGTTTACTCGAACCTACCGTGATGATCATTATCGGCACGTCGGCGTTGCGCCCGAAGAACCGGGCACGGGTCCGCTGACCGTGAGCCGTCCCGTCGACGCCGAGCAGCACAGTGGCTCCGGCAATGCCACGGCGATGCAACAGGTCGCAGACCGCGGCGAAAGCCGGCATCCGATAGACGCGCTCTTGGCGGCCGACGTACACGGTCAGCTTCATGGCCTCGTTGAAGCCTTCGGACACGCGTGGCGAGCTGATGTCGCCGCGCAGCATGCGTGCTCGCTCGAGCGTCACCAGCCCCCGGTGCTTGATCGCCTGGAGGTCATCGAGCAGCGCCTTGATCTTGGGTCGAGTGTCCACCGCGATGGACACGATCGGCAGATCCTCGGACAGGCTGAGCAATCGGTCTGTTCGGAGGTGGTGCTTGAGGCCGAAGCCCTCCACGCCACGGAGTAGAACGCTGGTGGCAATCTTCTTGCTGCCGAACAGGTCCAGTTGGGCGTCGGCGAGAAAGGCCCCGCCGACCCGTTGTCGCTCGCCGAAGTAGGTGGTCAGCTTCAGGCAGTCCTCGTTCATAGGTGGCTCCCGATCAGCCGACCCAGCCCGGCGGCGGCAATGCCGGCGACCAGGCTCACCACGATGTTCGCCGCCAGGTTTGGGAGCTGGCGATCTTCTCCGAGGCGTTGGGTCTCGAACATCCACGTCGAGAAGGTCGTGTATGAGCCCACTGCCGCGGTGCCGGCCAACAGCGCCCTGCCATGGCTCAACGTTAGGCCGGTGACTAGGCCGAGGAGAACCGCGCCGGAAAGGTTGACTACCAGGGTTCCGTACGGAAACGCCCGACCCGTTCGGGAGGCGATCGCACCATCGACGACGAAGCGGAGTACCGAGCCCGCGCCGCCGATCAGTGCCATGCCAACCCATAACGCGAAGATCATGTTCCGACCCGCACCCGCCGCACCATGGCGGTAGCGAGGTGGACCGCGGCATAGCCACCGACGACGCTTGCTGAGGCGTAGCCGAGAGCGAGCTCGAACTGGCGAGCGTCAATCATTTCGAGTAACTCCACCTGCATCGTCGAAAACGTGGTGAGCCCCCCGCACAGACCCGTGCCCAACAGCGGCCGTCGGTAACTGGACAGCGGCAGCCGCTCCTGCAGGCGGGTGACGAAGTAGCCCAGCAGAAAGGCGCCAATGACGTTCACCGCGAAGGTTACCCACGGCCAACTCGATGCCGCCTGGGGATATGCCTCGCTCAACAGTCCGCGACACAGGGCGCCGACGCCTCCGCCAGCGAAGACCGCAGCCAGCTCCCGGCGGTCCGGTGTAGGCATCACGGTGACCGATTCAAACACGGCGGTCCGTCGCGCCTCGCGTCGACACAGTTTTTGTTCGCGTCCGCTGGGCGATGTAGTGGTGATGGTCGCCCGGGACGGTCGTCCCTACCGCCCCGGGCGACCGCACCCCCCGCGGGACCCCCACAAGAGCTGATGCCTACGGTGTGTCGCTCTTACGGACGCAGCATCACCCGATGAAACATACCAGTGGGTGTGTTTGCGTCGCCACCTGAAACTAAATGCAGCCGGAAGCGCTTGAGGCGGGTAGCTTTCACAGCGTCATGTCCAGCACCGGTCCGCAAAGACCCGGAGCCGGCGACAGCGATGCCAGCGCAGGACGGCCCGCGTTGCAGCCGCGTGCCCGGGCGACTCGGCTGGCGATCCTGACCGCTGCTGCCGAGCACTTCGGTCGCAACGGATACCACGCAACCTCTTTGGACAGCGTGCTGGCCGACAGCGGCGGAACCAAGGGGGCGCTGTACTTTCACTTCGCCTCTAAGGAGGCGCTTGCGCGGGCAGTTATCGCCGAGATGGCGCAGCGGTGGGGAGACCTTCGCGAGCGACTCAATCGCCGCGGGCTGGACCCGCTCTCGGCGCTGTTGGCGCTCGTCGACGAGGTGATCAGGCGTCTGATCGAAGATCCGATCGCCCGTGGTGGTACCCGGTTGCTCAACGATCTGCCGAGGCGCGCCCAAGACGCCGACGGGCACTACGGCCGCGGCGAACGCGACGCTGCGGCCTTGTTGGCCCAGGCCGCACAAGCCGGCCTGCTTCGGGAAGGGATCGACCCGGCGCTGGTCGCCCGGCAGATCGTCGCACTCATTGCCGGCCACCGGCAGATCTGCGATGCCGTGGAGGACCGCCACAGTTTACGGCAGCGGGTCGAAGAGGGTTGGATTCTCCTGCTCCCGGCGATTGCCACCGACGCATGGTTGGCGTCTTGGCGCGCCACGCGCCCTTAATTGGCCCAACGTGGCGAAATACCGGGTGTGTCGCGGCATGTTGTGGAACAGGTTGCGGTAAACATTGCCCGGGAATCACTTACGCTGATGGTGAGGGCCCCGGCGTCACGGGGGCAACGCGACGCCGGGGCCGTAAACCCGATCCGCCCGGGCGCGGTCGGACAGATCGGGGGTTCATTGCGGCAGGGTTGGTCGACCTGGGATCGGCGCAGCCGACCCGTGGGACCGTCGCCGAAAACGGCGACCACCCGGGTGTCGCGAGATCAGTCTGGTGATGTGGTGGGCTGCTCAGCAGGCGACCGTGGGAGGTCGCTGCCGCTGAGGTACCCGAGGCTATGCGTAGAAGCCACGCCTGCGTGCGTCGCGCTTTCGGTTACCGCGAGGTCGGGGGAACCCTTGGCGCCGCCACCGCCTGCGGCGCTACCGACCGTGCATGTCGCGGTGGCGCTGTCCGGTGGACTCGTGGGGATCGGCGAAGCCGGGTCCCCACCGCGGGCGAACATGATTGGGGCTAACACTGTGGCGAGCGGATCTGCAGCGGGTGCAGCAGCGGCGCAGGCTTGAGCATGAGGCAGGGCGTGGCCCGTCACAGCGGGCGCGGTGGTGACCGCTGTGGCCGTTGCGGCCGCTGCCCGAACGACAGGCGCAGTTGGCGGGACCGCCGCGAGTTCGTGGGTCGGTTCCTGCGACCGGATATCGGCGCCGTGCTGAGTGGGCGCGGACATCGGTCGAGATACCGTTGCGAGGACGTGGGACACAGCTCGTGGCACACCGACAGGGCGCACGACGGGCCTCAGAACATCGACCGGCTGGACAGACAGTCGTGGTACCGAATGGGCCAGCACGCTGTGCACAGACGACGCGACCGCGGGCGGCACACCGAACTCAGTGCCGGACCCACCAGCAGATGGTGCGGCAATGTCACCCGGGCCGCTGGTCAGCTGCCCTAAGCCGGTGCCCGACTGTTCTCGGTCCTCATTGGCATGGCCGACTCCTGAGCCCAGCAGCCATCCGGCGATGACGAGGACGGCGAGTACGACGAACCGCAATAGCGCGCGCACCACCCCGCGGGGCGCATACCTCGCGCCACCTGCATCGGGGATGGTGGCCACCGGTTCCCCCTCGACCCTTCCGTCCAATCCGGCCTGGCCCGGACAGTAGTGACCTCACACTACACGCTGTGACCGATTAACGTAATCTCTGTAGTGATTGCCCGGGGGATTGTAGGCGAGCAATCGCTTCGTCGAGTACCTCGTCGCGTTTGCAGAAGGCGAAACGCACCAGATGCCGCCACTGCGCCGGGTCATCGACGAAGACCTGCACGGGTATCGCCACCACACCGGTGCGGGCCGGGAGGTCGCGGCAGAACTCGACTCCGTCGCAATAGCCCAGTGGCCGGATGTCAGCGCAGATGAAGTAGGTCCCTTGCGAGCGAAGCACGCCGAACCCCGCCGCGCGCAGCCCAGCGGCCATCCGTCGCTGTTTGTCCTGCAACGCCGCTCGATGCTCCGCCACCCAGCCATGTTCGGCGCGCAGCGCGTGGGCCACGGCCGGCTGCAACGGTGCTCCTCCGACAAAGGTCAGGAACTGCTTGACCGCTTGTACCGCGGCCACCAGGTGTGCGGGCCCGCACACCCAACCGATCTTCCAGCCCGTGACGCTGAACGTCTTGCCCGCACTGGAGACGGACAGGGTGCGCTGGGCCATCCCGGGGAACGTGGCGATCGGTAGGTGCAGCGCTCCATCGAAAACCAGGTGTTCATACACCTCGTCGGTGATCACCAGTAGATCGTGCTCGACCGCCAGAGCAGCCAGCGCCTCGAGTTCGCAACGGCGCAATACCGTGCCGGTGGGGTTGTGCGGGCTGTTGAGCAGCAACGCCCTCGTAGCCGGCGTGATTACGCTGGCCAGCGCGTCGAGATCCAGCGTGAACCGGTCCCCGTCGGCTACCAGCGGCACGCACCGCCGGGTCGCGCCGGCCAGCGCTACCGCGGCGGGATAGGAGTCGTAGTAAGGCTCGATGAGTAGCACCTCATCGCCTTGGCCGACCAGGGCGAGCAGCGCGGCGCTGATCGCCTCGGTGGCACCGACGGTGACCAGCACCTCGGTATCCCGATCGTGTACCAGGCCATAGCAGGCCGCCCGCTGCTCGGCGATGGCGTGGCGCAGCTCAGGGATGCCCGACCCGGGTGGGTACTGGTTGTGTCCGCTCGCGATGGCCGATCGAGCGACCTCGAGCATGTCGGCGGGGCCGTCGGTGTCCGGGAAGCCCTGACCGAGGTTCACCGCTCCGGTGCGCACCGCCAGCGCGGTCATCTCGGTGAAGATCGTCGAGCGCAACGGTTGCAGCCGGGGAACCAGTCCGTGGTTTCGCGGGGATCGCACTCCCGTCATCCTGCTGCAAGCCGACCCGGCGGGGCACAATCAGCAGCGTGGAGCTGACCCCCAACGAGCAGGACAAGCAGCGAGCGCTGCGCCGGATGAAGGCGATCGCGCTGGCGTTCCTGCTGGGCGCCGCGGTGGTGTTCGTCGTCGCGCAGCTCAATGCCAACGCTGGCCCGTGGGTGGGGTATCTGGCGGCGATGGCTGAGGCCGGCATGGTCGGCGCGCTGGCCGACTGGTTCGCCGTGACCGCGCTGTTTCGCCATCCGCTCGGATTGCCGATCCCGCACACCGCGATCATCCCGCGCAAGAAGGACGCACTGGGGGACAACCTCGGCGACTTCGTCGGCGCCAACTTTCTCGCCGAGGAGGTGGTGATCGACAAGTTGCGGCGGGTGGGCATCGGTGGGCGACTCGGTGGCTGGCTGGTGCAGCCCGCCAACGCCGAGCGCGTCACCGCTGAGCTCGCGACCGCGGTGCGTGCCGCGGTGACCGTGCTGCGCGATGAGGACGTTGCCGCGGTGCTGGAGAACGCTCTGGTCAAACGCTTGATCGAGCAGCCGTGGGGGCCACCATTGGGCCGATTGCTCGGCCAGCTGCTCACCGACGGTGCGCACCACAAACTCGTCGATCTGCTCACCGAGCGGGCCTATGAGTGGGTGCGGGACAACCACGGCGCGGTCTCGCGGGTGGTCAGCCAGCGCTTGCCGGGCTGGTCGCCGAGATTCGTCGACGAGCTGGTCACTGACAAGTTCTACGGGGAGGTGTTGGCGTTCGCCTGGGCGGTGCACAGCGATCCCGAACACGCCATGCGCAAGGCCGTCGACACCTTCCTGCTGGAGTTCGCCCAAGACCTGCGCACGGACCCGGGGACGATCGAGCGGGCCGAGGCGGTCAAGCTCCAGGTCTTGGCCCACCCGGAGGTGCAGATTCTGGTCGGTTCGGCCTGGGGCACCGCGAAGAAGATGCTCCTCGACGCCGCCGAGGACAAGTCTTCGGAGCTGCGCCGTCGGGTGCGCGACGGGCTGGTTTCCCTGGGTGGGCGGCTGAGCGAGGACGCGGAGCTGAGGTCGAAGGTGGACAATTGGCTGCAGGGAGCGGCCAGTTACGTGGTTGCCAACTACCGCGGCGAGATCATCACGCTGATCACCGACACGGTGCAGCGCTGGGATGCCGAGGAGACCTCCCGCAAGATCGAGCTGCAGGTGGGTCGAGACCTCCAGTTCATCCGGATCAACGGCACCGTGGTCGGGGCGCTGGCTGGCCTGGCGATTCACACGGTGGCTCAACTCCTGCTGTGATCGCCAGAGCCGCTGACCGGCCTGATACTGGGATTCTCCGCATCTGGCCATTGTCTGCGTATCCTGGGCGCGTGCTGCTGCAGTCACTGGACATCTGGGTCTTCGAGATCCTGTACTGGCTCGCGGTTCCGGTTGGGCTCTTCGCGTTCATTCACGCTGCGCTCCAGCGAGCCGATGCCTATACCGCAACTGACAAGCTGACCAAGCCGGCCTGGCTGGGCATCACCGGCGCCGCCACGGCAGGTCTGTT
>JBHEMR010000079.1:0-3398 GCA_046262495.1 Pseudonocardiaceae bacterium
GACGGTGGCCGGTGTGCTCGCAGACCTTGACCGTGGCCGAGACGCGGACACTGTTCGCCCCCGAATCGATAGTGCGGCTGCCCACGGTGCAACCGGCTCGGTCTGATCACAGCCAACGAACAAAGCGATCTTCGCTCGTTATTGCAAGGTCTTCACCAACACAATGAGGCTTATTCAGCGATCTTGATCGACGGCTTATCGTCGCAGCTCAAGGCGGGTCTTACAAGATCGATAGTGCTGTCCTGAATAAGCCTCAATGAACTGTAAGTCGTCGCGTTTCGGGACTCCGACACGTTCGTTCCCATATGGGAATGGAGCTTGCTCGCCGACCAGTGAAGGTGTGCGCCGTCTTTTCGAACGGGTTGCCGCAGCCGGCCGCGTTGAGGTTATTCCACGAGCCGCCCTGCGTCGATCCCCAGACGGCGCCGATCGTGACGTAGGTGAAGTAGAAGCCGAGTTCGCCGATGGCCGCCACGGTCCGGCTGTGCGTCGACTCGTGCCGGGCCAGGTTGTCCGGCACGGTCCCGTCCGGGTCGAAGCGACCGGACTGGGTCCAGGCCACAGCACCCAGCGCCAGCGCACCGCCACCGGGACCCACCGCGATGAACAGCATGCCGCGGCGGAAGTCCACTTCCCCGCTCCGGATCGCCACGATCAGCGTTGCGACGAGACCAACAGTGGTCAGCAGCGGCGATTGCATCCATTTGATGACGAAGCTAAACAACCACGCCACTGGGTTGTGCGTGTTGTCCAGCAGCGGGCTGACCACAGCCCCGAGCAGGCCCACCGTCCCAAACAGGATCAGGCCGATGGTGGCGGTGGTGGCGACGCTCGCATCGAGCTCGAAGGGCGCCCAGAGGCCGTAGATGATGCAGACGCCGTAGATGATGCCGGTCCAGCCGAGCACGGTGAGCACGCCGCCGATTGCCCCACCGATCACCCAGAGCAGAAACTCGTCCCAAGTCTTTACTCTGTTGGCCGCCGCGCCCAGTGCCCCAAGAATCGCCCCGACGAGTAAGGCCAACAGCAGCACGACGAGCAAGGTCGGCCGCCCCGAAGGATCGACGTAGTTGGCTGGGTCGTCCAGCGCGTAGAGAGGCGCTGCTGGTCTGGTTCTCATCTGCCGGGCCTTAGTGGACCGGCGATCGCGCCAACCTTGAGGGAATCCGGTGTGGTACTGGGCCGGTCCACTGAGCTGCCCGCCATCGCGCTGCTGATCTCGGCGGAGGCCACCGGGGCGAGCCACTGGGCATAGCTGCTGGTCAGGTGGTTGTCATCGCGGAAGACAAGGTTGTTGCCGATGATGACCGGGCATCGACTGGCGGTACAGAACAAGGACGTCAGGTCGGCATAGTAACCGCCACCAGCCACCGTCGCAGCCTGCTCGGCGGCGATGCCGCTGGCGTTCATCGCCCTGGCGTGGTCGGGGGCGCAGGCGGTCGCGGAGTCTGCACAGACAGGCAGTGGGAACGGCCGACAGCGGGTCGGGAATCGGGCCGAGCACCAGGACGGCAGCGCCGGTGGACCGGGCCGGTGGTCACGACCTCCCGCCAGAGCAGGCCGGTAATCAGGAACCCCGACACCACGAAGAAGACGTCGACGTCGACGAACCCACCGGGCAGGCCAGGAACCGCAGCGTGGTACAGGACAACGGCCAACACGGCGACTGCACTCCGCTCTGATCGAGCGGACAGGCCCCGGCCGTGAAGACCAGCCGCGAGACGTCGTGCGCCACGGCAGCGTAGGCGTAGGGGCGCCACTGGACAGCCTCGAGGACCGCACCAGTTCAACCGGGACGTGTGCCATCACCCTTTCACTGTGGCACGGCCTTCGGATAGGACGGCAAAACCAGTCCAATGTCGCCCAGGGAGTGCGGAGACAAAGGGGGAACCTTCGACTACCAGTTCCACCACGTCAAGGCGTCGGTCCCGATTCAGTCATTTGGTGGCGCCCACACGGAGGCCCGCTTAACTACGGTGCCCGGTAGATCAGCGTGTTGTAATGCGAGGACGGCGCCATGGACGTGCCGGGCTGACCCGGCGCGCACCGGCGCCGTCAGACTTGGGCGCCGACCGGGGCCAGGGACGCGCGCCCGCCTGCTGAGGGCGCGATGATGAGTTCATGCTGGCCTGGCGGGTGCAGCGGCCGGGGGCCATGAGTACCCGGCCGCTGGTGTCGAGGCGAGAGTCGACGCCCCAACGCAGCGGTGACGAGCTGCTGGTGCGAGTGCTGGCCTGCGGGGTGTGCCGCACCGATTTACATGTTGCCCAGGGTGACTTACCAGTGCACCGGCGGGGTGTCATCCCGGGCCACGAGGTGGTTGGTGAGGTCGTCGAGGCCGCTGGCTCCTTTCAACCAGGGCAGCGGGTGGGCATCGCATGGTTGCGCGCCACCTGCGGGCAGTGCCGGTACTGCACCCGCGGGTCGGAGAATCTTTGCCCACACTCGATGTACACCGGGTGGGACGCCGATGGCGGCTACGCCGACTACGCCACGGTTCCCGCCGACTACGCCTACCCGCTGCCTGCTGGCTACCCCGATACCGAACTCGCGCCGCTGCTGTGTGCGGGCATCATTGGATGGCGAGCGCTGGCTCGGGCGAACCTCCCGGCAGGAGGCCGTCTGGCCCTCTACGGCTTCGGCGCCAGTGCGCACCTCACCGCCCAGATGGCCCTAGCCCAGAGCGCGAGGGTGCATGTCTTGACGCGCAGCCTCCGGGCCCGAGAGCTCGCCGTGGAACTGGGCGCGACGTCAGCGGGTGGGGCCGACGATCCACCACCGGAGCCGGTCGACTCCGCGATTCTGTTCGCCCCCGCCGGAGAGCTGGTGGCGCCGGCGCTGGCCGCGCTGGACCGGGGCGGCACCCTGACGCTGGCCGGTATCTACCTCACCGACATTCCTGTACTGCGCTACCAGCAACATCTGTTCCAGGAACGGCAGATACGCAGCGTCACGGCCAATACCCGCCAAGACGGTCATGACTTCCTGCGTTTCGCCGCCGAGCACCGGCTGCATGTGGTGACCACGCGTTACCCGCTCGACCGTGCTGACGTGGCGCTGACCGACCTGGCGGCTGACCGGGTCCACGGCGCGGCCGTCCTCATCCCCTGACCGTGACGGCGCCCCTCAACCCCTGACAGCGCCGCGTAAACCTCTAGTCGTCTCAACGCGTCCGGTGCATTCACCGAGCCGCCACGGGCCCTGAAAGAGGGTCGGGACGGTCACTTCTTGTCCTGATCAACCCGATCGGGTGGTGGCGGGGAGGATCCGCTGGTTCACTGACCAGCACTACCGTGCCATCATGCCCATCGACGACACGGATCTTCTCCGGAAACTCGAAGGTCTGGTAGAGGGTTGCGAGGTTTGGGAGATCGCGCGGCGCTACCGAATCCACCACC